>JAPDQM010000003.1:0-86631 GCA_034505795.1 Candidatus Zhuqueibacterota bacterium | reverse complement strand
GCCAGGGTCAGTCGATCGCTCATTGAAAAATGGCGCCGCATAGATCGCCTCCACCTCCAATCGCTCGGGCGATAGTAAAGGATAAGTGATGGCAAATTGATCATCAATTTCATTGTAGGTGTCGGAATCGATGACCAGTCTGATTTTGCCCTGAGGCGGTTGCAATCGCTCCAATCGTACTGACTCTGGTATACTTGGAAATTTCATAATGTCCTCATTCATAATGGAATATTTTTCACAATCAGAGAACTGATTCCATCTGCCAATTGGCGGATGGAATCAGTTTTCAATTATCCTTCTACCAAAATTTGAATCTCAGTCAAATAATTTTTCGGATTTCCTTTGAAAATCCAGCCAGACCCCTTGATGTAAACCTCTCGTGACGGCAGGAGGGGCCAATAGCCTTTGTCATGGATATAGGCAAAAATTCTCTTGTAGGAATCGCCCAGTATTTCATAAGGCCCTTTGTGAATCAAAGCCACGCATTTGCCTCCCCTGAGTTCTCGAACCGAAATACCGTCTTCATCTTTGCCTTTGCGGATGGGAAAACAAACCTCGAAATCGGCATCATCTTCTTTGTACTCGGCATCGTAATAGAGCGCCATGGCCTTGCCATTAATTTGCCGACCCATTTTTTGGTACAGCAGACTGATGCCCTTACCCACATCCTGATATTTGCCTTTCATGCGGTAGCCAGCGATCAGGATGGTCTCAAGCTCTTTTTCTTCGACTTCAAATTCTTTGTTATTCATCATTAGACTCTCGCTTTGATAGTGAATCAGTTCTTGAATGGCGGAGGAAATCTCACGGTAGCGGCGGATTTTGCTGTCGATCTCATGCAGTTTGTTTTCGAGCTGGGGCAACAGCTCGGATTCATCATCATATTCGTCCAGCATGTCTTTGATCTCCGCCAGCGTGAAATCGAACGCTTTGAGAATTTTGATGGCTTTCGCCCGCTCATAGTTGGCTTCGTTGTAGTAACGATAGCCCGTAAATTTGTCGACTTCGGCGGGAACCAGTAGCTCTTTTTCATGATACAGCCGCAGCGACTTGATGGAGAGCGAAGTCATCCTTGAAAATTCACCGATACTGAAGCGCATGATTTTCCTCGCATGTGAATTAAAAGAGGGCGGTGCTCAAATGCACCATTGATGGATTGGCGCCAACCATCTACCCCTAATATAAGGCCTGCCCTTGGGGGAGAGTCAAGTCTTTTTTGGGTTTTTTATGCCATTTAAACCAAACTCAAAAACCATGTCATTTGAAGTGACATTAACAACATGTAATTCGCTTTTGCCAACGCATTCATCGGTTTTATTGCCCCGAAAATAGGCAGTTTGAATGGTCGATTATGGACAGCGATATGCACAGGCAATTTACGGCTTTACGTTATCAATGTCAATAAAAAATTAGTTCTCCAGGTTTCGTTAAGTTTCAGGAAAGCTGCCTTCACTACCAAATTGAGGCAAATCTTGTTGCAATGTGAAGCCGGAGGTATGTTGTAAGAATAATTACTCGTATGACTGTCTTGAAATGATCTTTATTTTGAATTTGATTAGATAGGCAAAAAGAAGACCACGCCGAAGTTGAAGCTTTACAGCTATGGTGTTGTTGGAAAATTTGATAAGGTCAGATTGGCGCCGATGGATGTGAAAAATAGGTGCACCATTTCAAAAATCCTTGTAGGCTTCGAAAACATTCAACTGCCAACAATATAGTTTAAAGCATCTACTTGGCAGATAAAAACCTTATTCACCTTAGTAACAAGCCCGATTCAAGCAGGCACGAACCTTATTGCCTTATTAGGAATATCACTCAACAGAAAAATAAGCGAATAAGGTTTAGCATCGGTGCATCATGACATGCTACTAAGGTTGATAAGGTCTAATCGCTTTGGATCGTTAAACCGAACTTTAATAACCTACAGCGATCATAAATCAAATCGCGTTAAACGAGATTAATTCCTTCTCATTTTGAATATTTCAGCAGAACGAGATTCCGGTGTAAACCTTTTTTAGCCTTACAAAGAATTATGAAATGATGAACTAAGCTGTTTGTCAAGACGGCCTGGTCTGGCAGCTCCGTTTGATTGGCGGGCTAATTCACTTTGCCGGGATAGATCGTTCCCCCTTGCTCGGCGAGGAATCGCTCGGCTTCCATGGCAGCCATGCAGCCACTGCCGGCTGAGGTGATGGCCTGGCGATAGATGGCATCCTGCACATCGCCAGCCGCAAACACGCCGGCGACGCTCGTCCGTTGTCGCCGGTCGGTAATGATAATTCCCGACTCATCCATTTCCAATTGACCCTGGAAAATCTGGGTATTGGGAATATGACCAATGAACACAAATACGCCGTCGGTTTCCAGGACACTCTCAGCATTGGTTTTTACGTTCTGAAGCCGCACGCCGGTCACTATTCCATCCGCAGATAGGATGACCTCGGTGACCACTGAATCCCAGACAAAGCGCATTTTTTCATTGGCCTGGGCTCGACTTTGCAGATGCGCATGGGCCCGCAGCCGATCACGGCGATGGATCAGCGTCACTGTCGAAGCAAAGCGTGTGAGAAAGAGGCCCTCCTCCACGGCACTATCGCCCCCGCCGACCACGACGACTTTTTTGCCGCGGAAAAAGAACCCATCGCAGGTGGCACAATAGGAAACTCCTTTACCAATGCCCTCTTTTTCGCCAGGAACATTCAATTTTCGTGGATCCGAGCCAGTAGCGATAATGACGCTTCTGGTTTCGTAAACCTGTTCCCGAGTTTGAATTTTGAACGGTTGCGTTTTGAAATCCACGGCTATCGCCGCGTCTGCAACGATATTTGCGCCGAAGCGAATGGCCTGTTGTTCCATTCCCTGAAACAACTCGTAACCGGTAATACCTTCCGGGAAGCCAGGAAAATTATCGAGTTTTTCTGTAATCGTAACCTGTCCGCCCGGCTGGTCACCTTTCAGAACCAATGGTGACAATTCGGCGCGAGCCGCATAAATGGCAGCCGTCAGGCCAGCAGGGCCGGTTCCAAGAATGATTACATTTTCCATCGCAATATCCTTTGCCTTTTTATCGATTGATGTTGATGATTAAAATTATCGACGTCAGCTAAAGTCGTTCTGAAAAAATACCTGACCATGGTACATGAGAACGATCCACGCGAACTTCTAGGATAAATTATCTTCGACTTCGGTTTAGATCGGTACCGGAAACTCAGACTGAGCAACTGCTGGTAGCAACCGCCCAGCCAAGCATTCTCAAAACGACTGCTGCACAGAAAATAGCCAGCGGTTGGTGAATACGTCGGATTGAAAATAAATATTCAGGCTGGCAGTGGCTGTCTTTTCCAATGCTTTGTTGTATCGATGTGTCTGCCAGACCGCATGGATCGCGCTGAGCAGATGATTGGCAAAAATACCGCCCAGCACGAATACCGCTCGATTCTTGGCGCGATCACCGGCAATCCGCATGTGATCGAATTTCTGGCGATTGGCAGCTATATCCCATGACCAAAAATATGACTCATCGTGATAGACCTTTTCGAACTCAAACATGCGCTGCTTAGCGGCATTGTATTCATAGACATCCTGATAGTTGCCAAGGTCTACATAAAACTGGGGCGATTTGCCTTTAATCTGCGCGCCAGAATGCGTTGCCGCAAAGGCCAGAGCATCCTGTCGCACCCAGGTGCCATATTCACGAAACGCAAAATAGCTAACCCACAGCGAGATTTCGGTGAAAAAAAACGCCTTCGCCAGAGAATGTTTGCCCAGGTAATATTCGCCAGCGCCGGGCAAAATCAACGAGCGTAAAAAGGCTACCCGTCGATCTTTGGCATCCGATACCTTTGGTTCGGACGACCAAGGAGTCACTGCGGCATCTGAATTCGCAAATGTTGCCGAGTAACTCCAACCTGGACGCAATTCCAGCTTTGTCAGCAAGAGCGGTGTGGGTGCCAGCAATTGCCTGGCAGCGTTAATTCCTTCTGTTGCCAATCCATGGCGGCAAATCAGCAGAATAACACTAATGATGACCATTTTTTTCATGGAATAATCACCATTGAATCTTAAGTGATAGAACCGGCTGCGGCTGATTAGCATATTCGATTTGCTCGAAACGCAATGAAGTCTTAACCAGACGGTTATTATGCTGTTTTGCGGTCCAGGCGGCATCAATAGCGCTAAGCAAATGGTTAAGCATCGCAATGGTGGTACCAGTTCGAGCCTGGGCAAACAAATCATTGCTTTTCGCCCGCTGTTTCATATAGTCGTCGGCAATCTGACAATTATTTTTACGATAGTCAACAATTTTATCAAAATCGTAGTCCAGGTCCCTCGGCACGCCCTGCCAGCCAACAACAAACTCCGAATATTTGCCGATCATTTCATAATATTGCTGTGTTTTCTTGTTTTGATCGATCAATTCTGCCATGTGACTGGCGTGGGTAAAGCGATCTCGCAATTCCTTGGGTGCGCTCTCATACCAGGCCAGCCACGCCATGGGATCCCAATTTTCATCCGCGAACTGCTGAAATTCCTTCTCTTTGTCTTTGCCCTTTTGGTTATACACCGCATAGAAAGTCCAGGCGCTTACTTCGACCATGAAAAAGGCCGCGGCTTTGAGATAGGAACCCACATACATTTCGCCAGCGCCGGGGATTAGGGCCGAAAAAAATAGCGCGCGTTTGGGTAGCTTGTAGCCTGGCAGTTGGGCCAGTTGTTGCTCTCGGGTTAACGAATCCTGACTCGTTAAATCCGTCAGGTAATGGCTGGACTGAAAATATTGGGCAGCAAGTTCAGCCGCAGCAGACGGCAGCAAATAAGTGCCGGTGTATTTGCTGCTTTCATTGAATTCGCCGGCTAAACTGTGATGAACACCCAAGCAAACCAGAAGACAGAGAGAGATAACAGACAGCTTTTTCATTGGTTCACTCCTTAACATTTTTAATCAAAATATCCAAAAGCAATACCCAGATAATAACGCCACTCTTTGCCATACATGAGAACGGTTGTTTCATTTTCACGTTTAGTAACCTCATCAAAACCATAGGCGGCATTAAAAAATATACGAGTAGGAAAGCTATAGAACGAAAATAGGTCCAGCCGCAGTTCGATTCCCGCATCTTTTTTGAATTGAGCAAAATCCAGCTCATCAGCGTTGAAGGCATTGCCATAATCAAAGAACGTACCGAGATACAATTTGTCGAAATGCAGATGGAAGAGGCGCCAGTTCATGTCATTAAAAATGGGAAAGCGATAGGCAGCTCGACCAATCAGCAGCTTACGTCCTTCGATGCTATAAAAAGGATAGCCTCGCAAACCCAGCAGACCACCTGCGTAAAAATTGAAAAATTCATGCACTGGCCGATCGATCCACCCCGCTTGCAATTGCCAATTTAGTGCATGTCGGCCTCGGGCAAATAACGGCACATATTCCTTCCAATCCAATTCGAGTTTGCTGTAGTTATAATCATCAAACGCTTCGGTCCACGTGCCGTAGCGGGTCAATTTGAAATCCTTCAGAAACTTGTTGAACTCCTGATTGTAGCGAAGCGAAATGACCCGGCCAGCCGCCGGATTAATTTCCGATGTCATGCTCGGCGTCACATTGCGATAGTTCCAGGCCAATTGCAGGGTGCGGCCGATAAAGTAACGATATTTGAAGGTTGGAAATTCCTGGCCACGGTATTTGTACTCAGGCTGATAACTCGCCTGATAAAGATTATAAATAAATGCCGGTCGCAGGTTGTTTTCATCGTTCAATTTGAAGTCCAATCCCAGATCGACCTCAGTCAAATTGTATTTGAATTTGAAATTGGTGAACACCGTATCGGTTTCGCTGAGTGGCAAATCATCCATTTCCTGGTGATGCAACACTCGATTATAAACTTCTAAAAAAACAGTTGGCCGGAATTGACGATAGTTTACAATACCAAACAAATCGTAATCCCAATCCCGATTGATAGCAAACCCACCAAAAATATCGTAACGATTCAGCATGTCGCTGGAGTAAACATAGGTGCCCAGCTTGGTGGTGCCATAATCGATCATGATCCGCGGCAGAAATGCCAGGCTACCATAGGTCAAATCGTACGCTTGGGAGGTGTAACGGGGAATATCGGCATCATTATAATGGATAGTTCGATCGCTGATGCCGCGATCGATGAGCTCGATATCTTTGCTATCAGCCGAAGCCAGTTGCAGCAACGGTCGGTGGTAGGCGACATATTCGGTCCTTTTTTCTTCGACCGGTTGCGGCTTATCCATCAAGGCAATTTTATAACCTTGCGCGGTAAATTGGCTGTAGATCAATTGGCCCTGTTTGTTGACCGAAGGCATAAACGCGCCGCCAATGACATTGGTGAGCTGGGTTTTAGTTTTGGTAAAAATGTCCATGGAATAGATATTAAATATGCCCGTTCGATCCCAGCTAAAATAGATTTCCCGACCATTGTAGGCAAATATCGGATCACGAGCGTCGTTACCATCAGCCAGCAACACCTTCAGGGTCTTGCCATCGGCTGATATCATCGCCAACTGACGGCCTTCGCCTTGACTGAGACTGAAGATGATCACCTGGCTATTGTTCGACCAGCGCGGGGTGAATACCTGTTGCCCGTCCCGAAAACGAGTGAGATAAGTCAGCTTTTTGCTCGACAAATCCAGAACGGCAATGTTTTGAGTCCCATCCCGAGTGGTAACGAAGAGTAGCTTCTTGCCGTCGTCTGACCAGTCCGGGCTCTCCGCTCTCATGTTGCGGGTGATCTGGCGTTCTTTCTTGGTTTTCAGATCATAGACATAAATGTCATTAAAATGAGAGCCGTTTCGATTGGGTTTGGACTTGCGGGAGTATGCGATTTTTTGACCATCTGGCGACCAACTGAGCGAAGAACTGACCCCGCTTTTGATTTTTTTGGTTTCGCGGGTGGTTTTGTTGTAAAGATAAAGGGACGACTGGGACAGGTAATCGCTGCCACGATTAGAAATGAAAGCAAACTTACTCCCATCCGGCGACCACGCGGCAAACAGGTTCGCAAAGCCATCGGCTTGAATGATACGTCCGACACTTTGGTGATCTTTAATTTTCGCCAGCCGATAGGTATACATCTCACGAAGATGGTTGCGCCACTCCAAATAAAGCTGTTTCTCACTTTTGCCGATAACATTCTTCAGCGCGCCATCGATCGTCAGATGCCAGGGCTTCTGCATCTCCCGAAAAATACGGCGGAGCGCCTCGACACCGTAGGTTTCAGCGAGATAGCGCACCAACGCATAACCTTGATTGTAGACCCGCTCATTGTCCAGGCTATTTTTGCCAAATACCCCCATCTCTTTATGATCCAGCAACTCACCCTCTACAACCGAGGTTCTAAGAATCATATCTCGATGGGAATCCCAATTGTCGTAATTTAGCTTGGCCAGTTGGATTTGCGCTGCGCCTTCTGCCAGCCAATTGGGGATAATGGTCATCGCCAGGGGATAGGAGACGATCCGATTGGGAAAGCCATACAATACATACGGGTTTTTTTCAGGCTCGTAGCCCATGTACTGAAAATAGAGACCGGGGACCTTGCGCGTTATTTTTCGAGCGGCTCCTAATGAGATCATGTGAGTGAATTCGTGCGTCACGACATTACGAAGCCAATTATGATTGCCGCGCAGGACAAAATCCATCGGGGTGGCCCAGATTTCAATTTTGTTGTCATAATAATAGGCCCCGCCATTGGAATAATCGTCGTGATCGCGAATGATAAAATGTATCTTGCCATCCGGTTCATAAAGATAGAGCGAGGTGATTGGCGCATAAATTTCCTCAGCAATCTTGGTCACCAGCGCCGCAGTACGCTCCGCTTCTTTATGATAATGCACCTGAAAATGTTCGCTGTCGATGGTATACCATTCCAATTCTGGATGATTGTATTCCACCGGTTGTGAAATGACATGTGCGCCCCACCCAACCATAATCAACATGGACCCGATAATGATGTTTAGCCTGTTCACGCTTGCACACCCACTATGATGATTTATCGATTTGACTATAAATTCTATTGACTGACCGCTTGCTCATATTGACTGTTCAGGGCATGTCGCCCAATTGTCCGATCACTCGAAGTAGCCCTAAGCAAAATCCCCGCTGCCGACCGATTGGTCTCGGCAACAGCACTATGGTCTTATTTAATAACCGCAATTTTGATGACCGTCAGATTGGTTTCGCTGGCACTTTTTGCCTGTACCCAGGCCAGATAAACTCCACTTTGGACAGCGGATAGATCCCAGGCCACTTCGTTTTCGATGTGCGGCAGCCCGGGGCCGTCAAACTCGGCGACCAACTCGCCAGCCAGATCGTAGATTCGAATGTTGACGGTTGCTGCTTCCCGCAGATAGTACCGGATGGTGGTGGTATTGCCCTCTGTCGGATTGGGATAATTATAAACCGTTTTTTCAGGCATCAATTTGCCTGTCGCAGCAATAGGAGCCGTTGCGGCCAGATAGGCGGCCGAGTGGCGCGCATCTTTTAAATACTGTCCCCAATAAATCTGATCCGCCACAAAATATTGATCTCGCGGCCAAACATAGCAGAAGTCATCAGTGCTGCGAGCAATGACATGAAACTTTCCAGTGTCGGATAAGTTGCCAACGCCGGCTGCGGCTATTATGGCGTGCGAAGTCGACAATGGAAAGCCCGGCACCCGATGTCCCTGAGCATCGACTGCGACCAATACCTGGCGTTTGGCACCAACAATGATTTCCACTTTTTTATCGCCATCCAGATCCACCAGTATGGGATCGGGATATCTTTCGGTCTCGAAACCGCGTTCGAAGGTCACCGGGAAATTGCTCAACGATACTCCATTAAAACGAAAGGCAAAAATTCTTCCACCACCGGTCAAAACAATTTCCAGATAACCATCCCCATCAATATCAGCCAGCGCTGGATTCGATAAGGGGCACCCCGCCTCGATTAACGGAGAAAATGACAGTGCCTCACCCCTTTCCTCCACGAGAAGCACCGCACCACTGGTGGATGAAATGATTATTTCCAATCGCCCATCATTATTGACATCGCCGACTACCGGTGCCCCCAATGCACCAAACGAAGCTAACGATAGCTGCGAGCGAATAACACCATTCACATCAATGCGACAAAGCGAGCCATCGCTGGCCACTGCCACCAGCCCATCTATCAAAGCAACGACGCCTGTCACCGGAGCCGCAGCAATATGTTTATTCCAGATAATTCTACCAGCCTCATCCAGTACGCAGACATTTCCATTCTCTGACCCAACCGTAATTTCGAACCCAGTGGAGGCGGGCAGCCAATCGCTAATCATTGCGGCTGTGGTCACGGCTGCGCCAAGATGGCTTTTAAACAATAAATCGGCACGGCCATCGCCATCTTGATCCACCGACTGCCAGGCATAGACCCAGCCACTGGATGCTCCAGCAATAACATCCAAATGATCATTATGATTTAAATCGGCGAGCGCTGGCGGAAAGGGCAGCGTTCCCGCATCGATTTCGGCAAACACCGCCAACGGCCTTCGAATCATTTCGCCGTTAAGTTGTGTTTGATTGGCGGAATCGAGGTTGGCGATAAATTTCTCCCCGTTGCCCTTCCATGCAAGAATCTTGCCATCCAGCGTGCTTACCAGAAGTTCGTCAGTTCCATCACTGTTGAGATCACCCGTTACCACAGCGCTATTGCCGGAATTATTTCCCAAAAAAGCAGGAAAACCAGAAAGGTAATTTTTGATTTCCAATGTGAAATACATCACCGAATCAATGTCGCTAAAATCGGTAATGTAAATACCGGTATTGGCTCTGGCGTACGATTCGGTGCTGGGCATGGTAACAGGTGTGAACATTACCTGGCTCGCTGCGTTTGCCAGCAAATGAATTTCATTTTTATTCCACCACATATCCTCAGCATAACCGGCATGGTAGCCAGTGAAGCCAAAATTGTTATAAAAATAGCCCATATCCTGGGAGCCATCGGCTTCGACCAGATCGACCCCGCGGTGCTCGCGATCGGTATTCACCCGATTCGCCACATACTGTTCGGCAATCACCGATTCATCGATATGCCAGATGAGAATTCCCGACCCCGGCAGACCATAGTCGTATTCATCGATCGAAACGATTACGCCAATACCATGGGTGGGACTATAAGTGCCATCTTCATAAAACTCGATTCGCGTACCGTTTTCATCGTACCCAACGCCAATATTTCGCTTTTGAATCACATGCTGCTGTCGATTTTCTAATAAGAAATATTCTTTGGCGTTGATAGGAATTTTGTAAATCTTATTGGGATTAGCGGCCAAAGTGGCAGCCACCGGCAAATTCTTACCAGCCGAAACCGTGATGGGTTGCTCCCAGCCCAGGAATATTTTGCTCCAGGCACAGGGTTGTGCCGGAATATTGCCAAAAAAATTGCCAGATCCCTGATCCATCAATCCAAAACGACCGATGCCTGGCCGGCCGGTATCGGTGTCAAACAGGCTGGGCAACCCCAATTGATTGCCCATCATTAGGGCCGCGGTGCCCACCAAACCGAAGGATTTATAACCGCTCTGATTCTCTGTTTCGGGCAAAATAATTCCCTCGCGCACGAAACAAGAACTCTGGTTGACAGGAATGCCTGCAAATTCTGATGCATTATTACCAATCGTTTTTCGGAGATCCTCAAAATTCAAAAACACCGAGGGAATATCATTCGGAGTGGTATCGAAATCTTGCGTAAACTCCGCACCAACGCCGGCATGGAAAACGATCACCACATCGAATTTTGAAAAATCCACCTGGCCACTGGCATCGGCCAGCATGACAGCGTCTCGGAATAATTCAGCCAGTCGTTGATCCAGCAGCGACTGCGTGGCATTGGGGTTGTAATAGCTCATGGGATGGGGCAGGGTCCAGGCGCTATCGACAGCCAATGGATAAACAAATCCCTCGCCCGAAGCATCGGCAATTTGCAAGAAGAGTCGACCCTGGCTTACTTTGTAATAATAATCCTGCAATGCCCGCAATTGGTTGAAAAAATATTTTCGATTATGAGGCGGAGGATTGATCATGGAATCGCCAACCGATAGATCAAACCAGCCATCGCCAGTCGTGTTGCGATCATTATCCCGCTGAAATTGGACTCGCAGGGCCACTACGCTTAGCGTATCAGGGAGCCGCAGACGCCACGAAGTCTGTTCCGCCGCGGCAATGTCCGCGGCTGGCAGGGGCTTCATGGATAAATGAGGTACAAATCGAACGGAGGGATGGCTCTTAAGAAATGTCGGCGATTTGGCTGGCTGTTGACTGAAAGCGATACTGCCCAGCCATAGCAGTGCTAACGAGATTCGCAGCGTTTGTTTCAAGATCATTCTTCAACTTTATGCTATTCATGAATGTAATCAATTTTGAAATCAAAGTCCTTTTTCACCCAACCCAATAATAATAAGATGGCCTGGCAGCAACTGACTGGCAGCTATCGTAGAAATGACGATGTTCACCATGAGGAGAGGATCAAGCGTCTGAGGCGATAGATTTTGCAGCTACGGTAAGCTGGAATAAGAAATCATCTCCGCTTGATCCGATCCTCAATCGCGAATGAATGCCTTTGACCAATTCGCTAGCTTATGCTGCGCTTTAAAAACCGACCGTCAGCGAGAAGCGCATCGTATTCGCCAACGGATGACCTTCCGGCGCTGCAATATAGCCGAAATCAAAGCCGTAGAGCGAATATTTCAAACCTGCACCAAAACTTGAATATTTGACTTTGCCCTCTTTGTCAAAATAATAACCGGCTCGCAGCGCAATAAGATCGCTGTACCAATATTCCATCCCAATGGATCGCGTGATTTTATCCAGTTCCCGTTGCAGTGGTTCATCGAACCAGGAAGTGATGATGGCCTGATAAAATGGATCGGCAGGTTTATCGCCATGCGGCGTCACCAACAATTTGTTAATATCAGCCGCAAGAGTGAGTTTATTGTACTTTTGATTAATCAGTTTATAGGCGAAACCGGTTTTCAAATTGGTTGGCAGGGGGTCGGCCTGGGCTTCATCGATATAGGCGATTTTGGGTCCCATGTTCGAAAGGTTCATGCCCCAGGTCAGTTTTTGATTGAGAAAAGGAAACGTATACAGCAACCCGACGTCGAATGCAAAAACGCTGGCCTGACCGCTACCGATCTCCGAGCCAGCGCCGAATTTGGACAGATTGCTTCGAATGAAACGCAGCGTTACGCCCATGGCCAGGTTGTCAGTCACGGTCGCGCCATAGGAGGCAGAAATAGCATATTCGTTGCTGGAAAATTTTTCCAATTCATTGCCCTGTTCATCGGTGCGGGTTTGCTCACCAAGGTCGAGATAGACCACATTGAAGCCAATCGTCCCCACGCCCTCGATACTCATGCGATAGGCAAGAAATTCATAAAATATATCACTGGTCAGGCCCGGCAGCCAGTTGGCGTGCATGAAAGTAATTTGTCTTCCCTCTTGATATGCCAGACCAGCGGGATTCCAGAAAACGGCGGAGGCATCATCGGCAACGCCCACAAACGATTCGCCCATGCCCGCAGAACGGGCTCCTGGAGAGATTAATAAGAATAACAATGCCGCCTCACTTACAGCAAAAGCTTGTTGCGCCAGCAATCCCAGCGTCAAAATAAGCAATAGGATAACTACAAACTTTTTCATGAACCAGATCCTCCAAAATTTGTCACGTCTAAAAATAAAAAACCGAATGAAAGAGGTCAGCCCTCCCGCAACTTACAAAGGTTCACCTCAACCATCCGGAATTTAACCCACTATAGGAAAATTCAGAAAAAGGTGTCGAGATACTGACTTTCGCATAGCCTGGTACGTATTTCGCGTCGTTCAATTATTTCATTATCTCTTTGCTAACCTTTAACGAACCTTTCCTGATAGGCAGCCTCCATGTCGTGTTCATAACCTCGTTGTCAAGCGTAGCTGAATCTCAATTCGTATTATGAAACTCAATGCCATTTTAAAAGTTCCTTGCCACCTCTAATCGCATCATTTTATTTTTGGAACATTTTTAGGGATTCCACAAATTGATCCATTTCCTCCTTGCTGCGCTTCTCGGTAACTGCGATCAGCAATCCGTTTTGCAAGCCAAAATCGAATGGCGACAGGTCGATGCCAGCGTAAATATTGTGGGGCAGCAATTTGTCGATGATTTCGGCTGGCGCTACGGGAGTCGTAACGACAAATTCCTTGAAAAATGGCGCTGGAAACGCCAACTGGAAGCCGTTCAATTTTTGGATTTCATCAGCCAGATAATGGCTATTTTGCAAACATAGGTTAGCGACCTCCTGGAGCCCACGCTTGCCCAGCAACGCCAGATAAACAGTCGCGTTTAGCGCTATCAATGCCTGATTGGTGCAAATATTGGATGTCGCCTTTTCCCGACGGATGTGTTGTTCTCGCGTTTGAAACGTAAGCACAAATCCACGACGGCCCTGGGTATCTACCGTAGCTCCGGCAATCCGGCCTGGCATCCGTCGAATGAATTTAAGCCGCGAGGCGAGGATGCCCAGGTAGGGTCCGCCATAATTCAAACTGTTCCCCAGACATTGCCCCTCGCCAGTGGCGATATCAACATCATAGTTGCCCGGAGGCTCTAAAATTCCTAATGAAATTGGGTCTGTTGAAGTCACGAACAGCGCCTGATGCTCATGCACCAGCGGAGCAATTTCAAAAACTTCCTCCAGATTACCCAAAAAATTCGGATGCTGAATGATCACCGCTGCCGTCTGATGATCGATTTTGGTTTTCAAATCCGCCAGACTGGTGCTGCCTTGCTCGAGCGCAACCCATTGGGTCTCGATTTGCTGGCCATGCAGGTAAGTCTTGATGATTTGACGATAATGAGGATGCACACCCTGTGACACCAGGATACGTTTTTTACCGGTTTCCGCTACTGCCATCAGCGCTGCTTCAGCTAATGCGGAACCGCCATCATACAGCGATGCGTTAGATACGTCCATTCCCAGCAACTCGGCAATCATGGATTGATATTCATAAATGACTTGCAACGTGCCCTGGCTAACCTCTGGCTGATAGGGAGTGTAGGCAGTATAAAATTCGGAGCGGGATGAGATATGACCAATTGCCGCGGGCACAAAATGATCGTAAGCACCGCCTCCTAAAAAGCTGATGGCATCGGCGACGCTGCGGTTGCATTGGGTCCGCAATTGCACTGCGCGCAGCACCTCCAATTCCGACAAGGGGTCAGGCAACGAAAAATCTCGTTTGAAGCGCAATTCTGATGGTATATTGGCGAGCAGTTCTTCAAAATTTTTAACGCCGATTCGCTCCAGCATCGCCTTGCGATCAGCATCCGTATTCGGAATAAATGGCATATTCAACTCCAATATTTCGGAACCAATTCGGGCAGCAATTCCATTGTTAGCTAATGTGTTTCTTATAATCCTCAGCATCCATCAAAACATCTAACTCCGAAGGATTGGACATTTGCACTTTGATCATCCAGCCCTTATCATAAGGATCGTGATTGATGGTTTCTGGTTGCTCCTGCAGCAGCGTGTTGACCTCCACAATCACTCCCGATACTGGAGAGAAAAGGTCGGAGACCGCTTTAACGGCTTCAATCGTACCAAATGGCTCCATCTGTTTGACCTCGTCATTTACGGATGGCAATTCCACAAAGACGATATCCCCCAATTCGCCCTGCGCGTAATCTGTAATTCCAATCGTTGCGATATTATTCGTATCGTCAACCAGCACCCACTCATGTTCCTCAGTGTACAGCAGTTCTTTCGGTATTTCCATTCTTGTTTCTCCCAGTTTTTAGGTTGTCTGATTTTCGGTTTGCTTGAATTGATTTTCAATATATTTGGTGTCAAAGTTACCATCCTGAAAATTCTTTTCAGCCATTACTTTTTGATGAAACGAGATTGTCGTCGGGATCCCTTCGATAATGAACTCATCCAAGGCGCGTCGCATGCGAAGAATGGCTTCAGCTCGGTCACGGCCAGAGGTGATGACCTTGGCAATCAGCGAATCGTAAAACGGCGGAATGACATATTGCGCATACGCATGCGTATCCACCCGCACGCCAGGCCCGCCGGGAACATGAAAGCTCTCAATTTTGCCAGGATGAGGACGAAAATTTTTATCCGGGTCTTCGGCATTGATGCGGCATTCGATGGCATGACCCCGCAATTTAAAACCTTTGATCAACGAATCCAGTTTCTCTCCTGCCGCAATCAATATTTGCTTTTTCAATAGATCCAGACCAAACACCTGTTCGGTCACCGGATGCTCCACCTGAATTCGGGTGTTCATCTCCATAAAATAGAACTTACCATCACTATCCAGCAAAAATTCAATGGTACCAGCGCTTTCATAATTTACCTGCTTAGCCCCTTTGATTGCGGCATCGATGAGTCGCTTGCGTATCTTCTCCGTCACTGCTGGCGAGGGCGATTCTTCGATCAGCTTTTGATGCTTCCGCTGTATTGAACACTCCCGCTCTCCCAGGGCCACGATATTGCCATAACGGTCGCCTAAAATTTGTACTTCGATATGCCGCGGATGTTCAAAATATTTTTCAATATATAAAGCGGGATTGTTGAAAGCAGCATTGGCCTCGGTTCGGGCAGTAATGAAGGCCTTTTCCAATTCACTCTTATTAGCCACGACTCGCATGCCTCGACCGCCGCCGCCGGCCGTAGCTTTAAAAATAATCGGATAGCCAATTTCATCAGCTATCTTTTCAGCATCTTTAATGTCATTTACCACTCCATTGCTGCCAGGAATGATGGGCACACCTGCCTTCTTCATCTTGGCTTTAGCAAAGGCTTTGTCGCCCATATTGGCGATCATCTCCGCAGACGGCCCAATAAATTTGATGCGGCAGGATTCGCAAATTTCGGCAAATTGGGCATTCTCAGCTAAAAAACCATAACCAGGATGAATCGCTTCGGCATTTGTCACCTCAGCCGCGCTGATAATGTTGGGAATTTTTAAATAGCTTTCAGCACTGGGCCCCGGACCAATTTTGACCACTTCATCAGCAAATCGCACATGAAGTGAATTCTCATCCGCTTCAGAATAGACCGCTACCGTCGCAATGCCCAATTCCTTACAAGCACGAATGATGCGCAAAGCGATTTCGCCACGATTGGCAATGAGAATTTTTTTGAACAAAATGAACTCCGTCGTTAAAAATTATAGCTTTTCTATTCTAAAGAGGATCTGATTATACTCCACTGGCTGAGCGTTTTCAACTAATATTTCTGCCACACGACCACGAACTTCGCATTCAATTTCGTTCATCAACTTCATAGCTTCAATAATGCACAACACTTGATTGGGCGCCACAATATCACCCACTTGAACATACGGATCGGCATCCGGCGCCGGTGCCCGGTAAAAAGTTCCAACCATGGGCGACCGAACTTCGATGAGGTTGGCAGCAGTGGGTTTCGCTTCAGGAAGTGGCTGGGGTGACTCAGGACCAGCACTCACGGGCACCACTGGCGGCGGAGTTGGCACGGTCACTATAGATGGCACGGCCATGGCTTCCGCGGGTGCGGCAACTGTCGCCTGGCTGCGAGATGACTTCACAATGCGCACTTTTTTGCCCCAGCGCGTGACCTCTAGCTCATTGATGTTGCTCTTCTCAACAAATTCGATTAATTTCTTGATCTCTTTTGGCCTCATCGCAGCCTCCGATTATAAATATTCGCCTGCCTTATTCTGATCGTTTCCGTTTGATAAATTTCTGGCTAATCCGGACAGCGAATTGAAAAAAAGCCAGCCACACCTCTCGTGAGAATTTCCCCAATATTGCCTTAATGTCGTGGCCAGGTTCAATGGGTAGCCCTAAAATGAATTCAAATTTAACCGAAAAAGTTCTAAAAGTCAAGATTTTTCTCACCCTCTCGAAAAATCCGTTGCCGGCATGTTAGCCAGAAGCAGTCGCTCCACCTCTTGCGCATCGGCACGGCCTCCTGTGGCAGCAAGTACCTGACCGATAAAAAAATGTATCAGATTGCTTTTGCCAGCCAGGAATTCTCGGACTGCCATTGGATTTTGATCAATGATCTTTCGCACCAATAAATCCAATTCCTCTGGATCAATCGCTGGCGGCTGACGCAACGATTGATAAATCGCATTGGCTGAACCGCCTGATTGCAGCATCTGATTGAAAATATCTTTCGCCACCGATCGCTTCAATTTGTTTTCGATCACCAGATTCAAAAATTCGGCCATGGCCGCTGGAGTTGGAGCCGTGCTGGCAATTTCTCGCTGCACCGGCGTTCTGGGTAATAATTCCTGAATGATCCATTTACTTACCACTTGTGGTTGCGGACATTGTGCCAGCACCGCCTCAAAATATTCGGCAACCGCTTTCTCTTCTGTAAGCTGGTTGGCAATTGTCGGCGACAGCGCATGCTCCCGCATCAAACGGTCACGTCGCGCCAGCGGCAGCTCTGGCAGTTGCTGGCGTAATACTTCGCACCAGCCGGCATCAATCTGGAGGGGCACTAGGTCGGGCTCCGGAAAATAACGATAGTCAGGCGACGTTTCTTTGACGCGCATGGGCACCGCGATATTTTTTTGCGCATCCCACAGCAAAGTAGCTGCAACGATCGGCTTGCCAGCCAAAATGGCCTCCCGTTGTCGGGCGATTTCAAAGTGTAGGGCTCTGGCAACGCTACGAAAAGAATTCAAATTTTTAATTTCAGTCTTGGGAAGGGCTGGCGCGTGTCCTGTCGCCGCAAGCGAGATATTGGCGTCACAACGGAGATGTCCCTCCTCCATATTGCCATCGCAAATTCCGAGATAGATCAGCATCTGACGCAGCATCTTCAAGTAGCTGACCGCCTCCTCTGGTGAACGAAGTTGCGGCTCGCTCACAATTTCCAGTAGTGCCACACCGCAACGATTAAGGTCGATCATTGTTTGATCTGGCGGCAGCCAATCTTCCTGATGAATTGATTTCCCCGCATCTTCTTCCAGATGAATCCGCTGTATGCCAATCCTTTTGCGCTTGTCGCCAACTTCGATTTCAACCGCCCCATGGCGCCCAAGGGGCGATTCGTATTGTGAAATCTGATAACCCTTCGGCAAATCCGGATAGAAGTAATTTTTTCGCTCGAAGATCGCCGTTGTCGCGATCTGGCATCCTGTAAACAAACCCAATTTTATGGCCATCGCGACTGCCTGACGATTCAGCACCGGCAGGGCACCGGGCAAGCCCAGGCAGATCGGACAAACATGCGTATTGGGCGGCGCACCAAAATCGGAACGACAGGAGCAAAAAATTTTCGTTTGGGTTGCAAGACGTGCATGAATCTCAAGCCCGATAATGGGGTGCAGAATCAAACTCATCGAAATTCTTCCTAATTACATCGAGCGTGCTGCACTACGTGTCGAAGTGAGGCACTTTCCTCCAGAACTGAATATTTTAAGCAAGGATTTTTGAACACTGATCGCAACTTGCAATACACTCGCACCGAAGGATTCGAGCAATATTTTTGTAATTGGAGAAAAGCTTCAGCGTGATGTGATGCTTGCATGTGTCAGGAGTTGTTCCAGACGATAGCCAACTCGCAATGCTGTCTGTTCATGAAGAGGTTTGACTAAAAGCTGAATGCCTATTGGCAGGTGTCTCGAATCAAAGCCAACAGGCAGGGCCAGCGCCGGTAATCCCGCCAGGTTTGCCGCCACGGTGTAAACATCCGACAGATACATGACCAATGGATCAGCCAATTTTTCGCCGAGTGCAAATGCCGTTGTGGGCGTGGTAGGCGCTAAAATACAATCGCACTTCTCAAAGGCGCGGCTAAAATCTGACTTAATGAGTGTGCGAACTTGCTGTGCCTTACGATAATAAGCATCGTAATAACCGGCCGAGAGCACATAAGTTCCCCACATAATTCTGCGTTTGACCTCCTCGCCGAATCCCTCGCTACGACTATCCGCAACCATTTCCTCCCACTTTGCGCTGTGGGCGGTTCGATAGCCATAGCGTATCCCATCATAGCGAGCAAGGTTAGATGAGGCTTCGGCCGTAGCCAGAATATAGTAAGCGGCAACCGCAAATTCCGTGTGCGGCA
Organism: Candidatus Zhuqueibacterota bacterium; assembly: GCA_034505795.1. Classification (GTDB taxonomy): domain Bacteria; phylum Zhuqueibacterota; class Zhuqueibacteria; order Thermofontimicrobiales; family Thermofontimicrobiaceae; genus Thermofontimicrobium_A. Next base: position 67,528 of record JAPDQM010000003.1, on the reverse strand, counting down.
GCGAAATGCGGACGATCGCCGTCCCGGCCTGTTCCAATAGTCCGACGCAGCGTTCAACACCGGCTCGCACCTCAGGATTCAAGCCTGGTCCCAGGTATTCTGCTGGCAAGCCAATTCTTAGGCGCTCCAACGGGGCTGCCAGGGCTTCCGAATATGACGGAACGGATTCAGCCAAAGCAGTGCTATCTCGCTCATCATATCCGGCAATACATTCGAGCACGGTAGCAGTGTCGGTCACTGTACGGGCCATGATGCCAATCTGATCACAAGATGAGGCATAAGCCACCAGCCCATAGCGAGAGACGCGACCATAGGTCGGTTTTAAGCCGACAATGCCACAAAATGCTGCCGGCTGCCGCACCGATCCGCCGGTATCAGAGCTCAGCGCTGCCAAACACATGCCAGCGGCAACAGCGGCGGCCGATCCACCAGATGACCCACCTGCTACATGTGACTGATCAAAGGGATTACGAACAGCGCCAAAATATGAGTTCTCATTGGATGAACCCATGCCAAACTCATCCATATTGGTTTTTCCGATGATGATGGCATCGGCTGCCTCCAGGCGTTCAATAACCGTGGCATTGTAAGGCGCGATGAAACCGGACAGCATTTTCGAGCCGCAGGTTGTTCGCTCGCCTTTGACCAGAATATTATCTTTGACCGCAACTACCAATCCCGCCAGGGGGCCGGCACAGGCCTGGCGGATTTTTTCATCGATCACCGCCGCTCTGTGGAGTGCTTGAGTCGCAAAAACAGAAATGAAGGCATTAAGCGCGATGCCTTCATTTATCTTGGTTAAACAGTGCTCAACTAGCTGACGACAGGTTATCTTTTGTTGCTGCAGCAGGGGGTGGATGGTATGAAAATCCAATGCCGTTACATTCAATCCATGGGTCACGATTGAGAAATTTCCGTTTTGGTATTTTCCAATTTTTTCGGTTCTTCTTCATCCACGCCGCGACTGGCACGCTTGAATTCTCGAATCCCCTTGCCCAATCCCGATGCCAATTCGGGCAATTTTTTGGCACCAAACAACAGAATGATAATAAAAAAAATGATGAGCAGTTCCTGTATGCCTAATCCAAACATCTTCAGCCTCCATAATTTTCAAGTAATGCCTTCTGGCAAAAAATTTTTGTCAGGGATGAATCAACTGGGGCCATGAGAGTTGGGTCATCCAATTGTTACTATGACGCGACTGACGGGCCGCTATCCTCTCAACTGCCGATCGATATCATTGAGATTGATTTCGTCCTTGACATCTTCCATTGCTTTTCTAAACTGCTGAATTCCCTTGCCGATGCCCCTTGCCAACTCAGGCAAGCGCTTGGATCCAAACAGCAAAAGAATCACAAAAAAAATCATAATCAATTCGGGAGTACCAATTGCACCGAACATAAACCGTCACCTCCCTATAACATTTTGATTGCCTGGTTCATACAAAATATAACGCCACTCCTGCGTGTTGATAATATGATCGCTTATTTAACAATCTTCATTATTTGAAAATGCAAAACATCCTAAATTGCCGCTCCCTTCAGCGCTGTCGCTCAGCAACGGCTGAAATATGTTCTTCTCATTATCTGAGACCCAGATGCTCGTTACGTCGGATGGGTTGCACCAACATCAATCGGCCAATTTCCAGTTCAACCATGGGAGAACAAGCATTTTATTGGTCAGTGACTGAATTGCGATTCTATTTTATATCGCTAATACCGTTCCCGGTGATACCAGCGGAGCAAATAGGCTGCTATAGCAATTCCGACCACGCCAATAACATTCAGAATAAATTTAAAACCCAGGGTAAAACTGATAATCCCAAGATTCAAGGTAAACGGATCAAAGCCGATTGTCGCCGATCGCAAGAAAAAGTCATGCACCACGCCAGCCGGCAGCAGCAACGCGAGCAACTCTGCCAATGCCGAGCCGATGATGGCGCCAAGAAACAGAATCACCAGTACAAAGGCTAAGGATTTTTTGCGCATGGTTCAACAATAGTCCATTTGATTTTGGGATATTGCGCCATTTCTTGAGATGAATATACAGAAAATATTTCAAAAAGACAATGACTTTTTCAAATCAGGCCATAAATTCACCGCCAGGCTAACCGCGAACCAGGCGAAAAACATATCGGATAACGCCCCAAACAATGTAAATGGAGCTCAATGGATAAAATGTTTCCTGTGGATATAGTGCCAAAATCAGCGCCGCCAGAAACATCAATGCGATGCCTAGTAGTTTCTTCTTGCTCTGGCGTAATGTGAATTTGGGCATGGTGTAATATTCCACGGTGCTCACCATTAGCACGCATACCACCAGCAATTGGGGAATGAGAATTCGGCTTAGTTGCAATTGACCCCAAAAGTGATAGTTCCAGATGACGAACGCCGCAATATTTAGCGCAGCATGGGGGATAGGCAATCCCGAAAATTTGGTCTTTTCCTTGCCACCATACAGCACATTGAACCGAGCCAGGCGCACGCTTCCAAAAAACAGCGGTAAGAAACTGATGACAACCCCCAAAATGCCCATGGAGCTAAAATGCAGTTTGAACAGCAGCACCGATGGCGCGGCCCCAAACGATATGACATCCGCCAGCGAATCGAATTCGACACCAAAGCTGCTGCCGCCTCCCACCAGTCGCGCCATCTGCCCATCCAATAAATCCAGCACCGCAGCTAACGAAATCAGCCAACTCGCGGTCACTAGTTTGCCATCGAGGGCACTGATAATGGCCAGAAAACCACAGAAGATGTTTAGAGTAGTAAAAAAATTGGGAATGACACTTTTCTTGTTTTTCATCTCGCTGTATATGTTCCAATTATGGTTGTGCCGGCAGTTACTTTTTGGTCCATTTTAACCTGCAACTGCACCGAAATTGGCAAAAAGAGGTCTATGCGCGATCCAAATTTGATCATGCCGAAGCGTTCGCCAGCTTTCACCTTATGGCCTTCACGAAGATGACAGACAATCCGCCTGGCAAAAATACCGGCGATCTGCTTCATGAAAATTTGAATGTTATCGTTTTGAATTCCGATAGCACTCTGTTCATTGGAGAAACTCGCTTCGTCCTTGTATGCCGGGTGATAGGCCCCTTTGCGATAATTAAAATATACTACCTGTCCAGTGATGGGCACTCGATTGACATGCACATTGAATGCAGACATAAAGATGCTGACCTGCAATGCCTCTCCCTTAAAAAACTCGGGTTCATTTACCTTTTCTATAACGATGATTTTTCCATCAGCCGGAGCGAGGATCAGATTATCGCCCGCGGGAACAATTCGATGAGGATCGCGAAAGAAATAGACAGAAAACAGAATGAATGCACCCGTAATTGCTACGAGACCCCATAGCAGCCGCTGGTGAGTTACTATCGCTCCGACCGCCAGCACCAGAAGCACCAGTAGCAATAATAAAATAACCGGAACACCTTCTCTTGCCACATTCACCTCGAATAATTTGCAGAAAGTAGGAATAACAAATTTACTAGCGTATGATTTGCTCTTGATAGCTTCAGCCAGGCTTATCCGCACCGCATTGATTTTTCCCGTAGCCTATGAAATTCAATAGGACATCGCCCAGCCAGTCGCCAATTTATCGACAGCATATTGTTCAATAATTATCCACAATTCTTGACGCGAATCGAACAACCCGAATCGGCGGTCATGAAGTCGCCTTGCGGTTGGGTAGCAAATTGCTGCCGCAAAACAAAATAGGCGAACCCGCCCAAGGATTACACTTTGGAAAAAATACGATTTTTGATCTCTTCGTAGTCCAATTCCAGTTCGTTATAGTTCGGCCGCGATCGTTCTTTGCCGATCTGCGTCGTTTTCATGGCATCCCAGAGATAGCAGGTGGCTGGCGAAATTTCATCGCCCAACACAATTTTGTTCTTATACCGCCCAAATTCAACCGTAAAGTGCACCAATAACAGCTTGCGCCTGAGGAAAAAAGATTTCAGTATGGCATTGATCTTTGAGGTCAGGCGCTCGATCATGTGCACTTCGTCGGCTGTCGCGAGGTTGAAGGCGATGACATGGCTTTGATTGATCATGGGATCGTTTCGCTTTTCATCTTTTAAATAAAACTCCATGACCGGACAGTTCAACTCTTTGCTCGCATCAATGCCGTAGCGTTCATCCAGGTTGCCAGCAATCATGTTGTACATCATCACTTTCATTGGGATCATCTCCAGGCGACGCACCAGCAAATCTCTGGCATTGAGATTTTTGATCAAATGGGTGGGAATGTGAAATCCCTCCAGGTAGTCGAACAAATAGGCCGATAGGTCTTTATCGATGCTACCCCGGCCCTTGACCGCCGCAGCTTTGGTGCCTTCGCCCGCCGCAGGATCGTCTTTGAATTCCAGGATCAATTGATCGGCTTCGGTTGTGGCATATAATTTTTTTCTCCGCCCCTCATGCAATTTTTTCGTCTTTTTCAAGTTGCTCACCCCGCTGATTTGTGGTTACAGAATACATGGTTTTATGCTACAATTCCGACACGCTCGAAAATTTTATCAACATTCCTTAAATGCGTCTTTAGATCAAAACAGTTTTCAATTTCAGCCGGCGTCAGTACCTCCATGATCTCTGGCTGCGCCAGAAGAAGCTGTTTAAAATCATGGTTGCTTTGCCAGACTTCCATGGCGCTTTGCTGTACCAGCCGATAAGCGATCTCACGCGCCATGCCCTTACGCGTAAGAGCTAACAACACCATTTGCGAAAAAATCAGCCCTCTCATCCGCTCCAAGTTCCGGCGCATATTGTCCGGGTACACCAGCAGGTGTCTAATGATTTCGGTCAACCGCTGCAGCATGTAATCGATGAGAATCGTGCTATCGGGAATTATAATTCGTTCAACGGACGAGTGGGTAATATCTCGTTCATGCCATAGGCTGATGTTTTCGAGGCTAGCCAGAGCATTGGCGCGTAGGACGCGACTGAGTCCACAAAGCTGTTCGCAACTGACCGGATTGCGCTTATGCGGCATGGCTGAAGACCCCTTCTGACCACTGGAAAAAAATTCTTCGACTTCCAGAATTTCCGTACGCTGCAGATTTCGGATTTCTGTTGCAAATTTTTCTATCGAACTGCCAATCAGCGCCAGGGTTGTGAGAAATTCCGCATAGCGATCGCGCTGAATAATCTGAGTGGAAGCCGGCGCCGGCCGCAACCCCAATTTTTGGCAAACTCGCTCTTCAATGATCGGATCCAGATGAGCAAAGGTGCCAACTGCCCCTGAAACTTTGCCGACCGCTATCGTCGCCAGAGCATGTCGCAGCCGCTCGATGTGGCGACCGACCTCGTCGTACCAGACCGCCAGCTTTAGGCCGAAGGTCGTCGGCTCGGCATGAACACCATGAGAGCGTCCGATGCATACCGTATATTTATGCTCCAGCGCTCTGCTCCGAATGGCCGAACGAAGCTGCGCCATGTCCTCCAGGATAATCTCTCCCGCTTCGCGCAGCAGCAACGCCATCGCTGTATCCAGCAAATCTGAGGAGGTCATCCCCAGATGGATATAGCGCGCGGCATCACCAACATTTTCGCCCACGTTGGTCAAAAAGGCAATGACGTCGTGCTTAACCTCTCGTTCGATGTCAAGAATTCGTTGCTTGTTAAACTGTGCGCGAGTGCGGATTTGTTCCACTGCTGCGGTCGGGATCAGGCCCAACTCCGCCTGAACTTCACATACGCAAATTTCAACTTCCAGCCATTTTTGGAATTTATTTTCGTCCGTCCAGATGGCTGCCATGCGCGGACGAGAATAGCGCTCAATCACGATTAAGCCTCATTTGAGTTCTTCTAATTGGAGCGGGATATTTAAATATCTGCCTCTGCGTATCACCTTTAGCATCAGCACATCGCCACCTTTGGCATCCGTGTCTTCAATAACGCGCCAGATGTCGCGAGTATTCTGAATTTCATGATCGTCGATGCTAACGATCACATCACCCACTTGCAACTGCGCTCGAGCGGCTGGGCTGCGGGATTCGATATTTGAAATGATCACTCCTTTGGTGCTATTTAAGCCCAGGTACCGAGCCAGCGAGTAATTCAAGTTTTCCACTTCTAGGCCGGTCCAGAAACGCCGATTGACTCCACCATATTGCCGCAATTCGCTAATTATTTTTTTAGCGCGGTTAATGGGGATGGCAAAGCCCAGGCCGATATTGGTGGCGTTGTTCTCACTGCCGGAATAGATAAAGGCATTGATTCCGATGACCTCACCCAGGCTATTCACCAATGGCCCACCGCTATTGCCCGCATTGATTGCCGCATCGGTCTGAATCATATCCTTGTACACACGGCTGTCGTTTTGTCGTCCAAAATCCCGATCGGTAGCGCTGATAATACCCTGCGACACTGAAGGCTGACCCATATCAAACAAGCCAAAGGGATTGCCAATAGCAATCGCCCATTCGCCAATGATCAAATCATCAGAATCCCCCAAAATAGCGTACGGCAATGACTCTTTGGTATTGATCTTCAGCAAAGCAATATCCGAAATATAATCGCTGGCCACCAATTGCGCATTATATTTTTTGCCATTGGGAAGGGTGACCATGATTTCTGTAGCACGGTTCACCACATGCTCATTGGTGACAATATAACCATCAGTGGAAATGATAAAGCCGGAGCCCAGACCTTTCACCTGTTGCCGCTGTTCCGGGAAGAAAAAACGGAAAAAGTCATCATCATAAACCCATTCCGGTGAGCGAGATTCTTTGATCTGAAGCACATTGATTCCCACCACTGCTGGACTGACCGCTTTAACCGCTTCCGTGATCACGGTCTGGCGCGAGTTAGCCAATTGCTGGCTGTTTACCTGACGCATGGCTACTGACGGGTTAGCCCCCTTGACCGGACCGGCGGATGGCAAGCTGGTGCTGTAAAAAATTGGTTCCCGGACTCGATCCAACCAATACGACCAGATGAGGATGCCCACCGACGTTCCAACGACAAAGACAAAGAAATATGATAGGAATTTTCTCATAAATCAAAATCCTCATCAAACATTTCATCCGATTGCTGGAGTCTCCGAATAGCGGCATCTGTTGCCACCATTATGTGATTGTCTGGACCCAATGCTAACGATTCTTAACCTTTTCCCAGTCTTTCAAAAAATTTTGGATACCAATATCGGTGAGAGGATGTTTTACCAACTGCTCGATAACCTTGAATGGAATGGTCGCAATATGCGCACCGGCTAAAGCTGCTTCTACAACATGCACTGGATTCCGAATGCTGGCCACAATGATTTCCGTCTTAAAATCGTAGTTTTTGAAAATGGTTGCAATGTCGCGTACCAGATCCATTCCCCAATCGCTGATATCATCAATTCGGCCCACGAAAGGACTGACGAAACTGGCGCCAGCTTTGGCCGCCAGCAATGCTTGCGATGGGCTAAAAATCAGCGTGACGTTCACCCGAATGCCTTCAGCTTCCAGTTGTTTAATGGCCTTCAGCCCCTCCCGAGTGATGGGAATTTTGATCACAATATTCGGATGAATTTTGGCCAATTCGCGGCCTTCGCGAATCATCCCCGGCGCATCCAGGCTGACGACTTCAGCACTGACGGGGCCATGAACCACCTCACAAATCGAGCGCAGAATATCTTCAAATTTGCCAGGTACTTTTGAAATCAAGGATGGATTTGTGGTCACACCATCCAAAACCCCCAGCTCTGCGGCTTGCTTGATTTCCTGAATATCTGCCGTATCAATAAAGAACTTCATCGCAACCTCCGGTTTAGTTTCAATATGCGTAATCAATTTTTTCCAGACACAAGCCCTTTGCCGGCACCGTGGGGCCGGCTTTGTTTCGATCGTGCGATTCAAGAATCCCGGGAATTTCTGCCACGGTAGTAAATCCCCGGCCCACATTGAGCATCGTACCAACAATAATTCGCACCATGTGGTGCAAGAAACGATTGGCGACGATATTTAAAATCAATGCATTTGCAAATTGTTCCCATTGAATCTTTTCAATACAGCAAATATGCCCCTCTTGCGGATCGTCCATCCGGCAAAAGGCCCGAAAATCGTGATCCCCTAACAGATGATTTGAGGCTTCCTGCATTCGGGCAACATCTAGCGGCGAGCGATAGGTCCAGCAATAAAAGCGATTGATGGCCCGCTCCTGCCGGGCAATGGTGTAGCTATAATGCCGACGAATGGCATCGAACCGGGCGTGAAACTCGAGTGGTACCTCCTTGACCGCCATAATTCGAACATCCCGCGCGAGATTGCCATTCAACGCGGCCATGATTTTAGCTGGCGGCATCGGATGATCGAGCTTGAAATTGGCTACCTGTCCTCGGGCGTGGACACCAGCATCCGTTCGCCCGGCGCCAATGACCACTATCTCGCTACCAAAAATTTTCGTCAGGACATCCTGCAAATCTCCCTGAACCGTACGCAAGTTGGGTTGATATTGCCAGCCGTGAAAATCAGTACCGTCGTATTCGAGCACCAATTTGATATTTCGCATGTTTCAAGTTATATTGATGATTCCACTCTAACAAGGCTTTGACCGTCTGCCAACTGGCGGAATAATTTCGCTAATTGATTTTATAGAATTTCAAATTAGCGGAATCAGCAAAATTGGCAGAATTGGCGGCTTTTAGAGTGCATTCATTGATTGCTAAAAAATAACGAACAAGATCATCAGGCACAGGGCAGCGGCCATGAAATAATAGTCATTGCGTTCAAACGCGAGCGATTGGAAACTGGTCCTTCCCGGCCCCCCGTTATAGCAGCGCGCATCCATCGCCAGCGCCAGTTCATCTGCTCTGCGAAATACCGATATGAATAGCGGCAGTATTAGCGGGATCACACTTTTTATCCGTCGAATGAAGTTTCCCTCAAACGTTGCCCCGCGGGAAATCTGCGCCTTCTGGATCTTATCAGCCTCCTCGATTAAGGTCGGAATAAAGCGCAATGACAGCGTCATCATCATGGTGATGTCATGTGTTGCCACGCCGCATTTTTGTAATGGCCTTAAAAAACGATCCAGCGCATCGGTAATCTCCATGGGTGACGTGGTCAGGGTCAAAATTGTGGCCAGAAGAATCAAAATCACCAACCGAGCAGAATAAAGTGCGCCATTGAGCAAACCCGTTTTTGATACGGCGATCCCGATCCAGGGAATGGCGACTATTTTGACGTCTTGATCAGTTAAAAAAAGATGCAGCCCAATCGTCAATAAAATCAGCCATAAAAATGGTCGCAGATTTCTTAATACCAGAATCAGCGGCAGGTGCGAGATGCCGATCAACCCAAAAATGATCACCAGCGAAAGCAGCAGTTTCAGGATGCTGTTCGTAAGGACGAACAATATCATAGCGACCAGAATTACCAGAATTTTGGTGCGCGGGTCCAGACGATGTACAAAAGAATCAACCGGGAAATATTGACCCAGCGTAATGTCGTTGAGAATGGCCATGCTTCCTTAACAATTGTTGGTCGGAATATACGGATTTTTTTTCGTAAATGCAAGTCTCGTGGTTAGCAATATTGTCTCTGAACTATTTTTTTCTTGACATTTTGCCGTTTTTATTTTATTTTGCAGGAAGCTAATTCGAATGGGTCTATATAACGGTTATTCACATCGATTTTAAGGAGTAGGAGGAAGCATGGCAGAAATCAAAAGCAGTTCTTCCGCAGCAGGTCCTCGTTATCAACCCTATGTACCAGCCAGCACCAGCATGAAGGAGTTTACGCTTCGTGCGTTGCTGATCGGCCTGGTGATGGCAGTGGTTCTCGGCGCGGCTAACGTTTATTTGGGATTGAAAGCCGGTATGACCATCGCTGCGACCTATCCCGCCGCAGTGATCGGCATGGCCATTCTGCGCGTCGTCAGGGGCAACATTCTTGAGGAGAACTTCGCTCGTACGGTCGGTTCCATTGGCGAGTCGGTAGCCGCGGGTGCCATTTTTACCATCCCGGCGTTTTTTCTGGCAGGCATCTGGAAAGAGTTTGTTACCACAGGCCATTACCTGCAGTCCGCCGCAATCATGCTCGTCGGCGGTGTGTTGGGCATTATGTTTGTAGCGCTCCTGCGCCGGGTGATGGTGGAAGATGCTGAATTACCATTCCCGGAATCGGTTGCCGCTGCGGAAATTCACAAGGCGGGTCGTGCGGGTGGCACCGGCGCCAAATTTCTCTTCAGCGCGATGGGCGTTGGTGCATTTATTCAAACGTTGGCGTCGTTGAATCTGTTCAGAACCACTTGGGAGCACTTTGTCCCCTTTGCCAAAAAAACCATCGGCCTGCTATCCAGTGGTAATACTGCCGGGCAGAGCGGTTTGTTGCTCAGTTCTCCAGGTGTTAAGCCGGCCTACATCGGCGTGGGCTATATCATCGGTCCCAAACTGGCTTCGCTAAACTTCAGTGGCGGCCTGTTGGCCTGGGGGCTCTTTGTGCCAATTATCACTTATTTTATTGGTCCGTCGCTATTGCCGGAAGGCGCAGCGGAAGCCACCTGGGTGGCCATGGCCAATAACGTCTGGAGCCGTATCGTGCGACCTATCGCCATTGGCGGCATGTTGATGAGTGCTGCTTATACTCTGTTCCGGATGCGCAACAGCCTGGCCATCGGCATCAAGCGCTCCATTGGCGATGTAAAAAAAGCCGCTACCGGGGAGCAGGTGGTGTTGCGAACCGAGCAGGATTTAAAGCTGCAGCAGGTCATGTTGGGCATTTTGCTCACTGCCATTGCCACCTTTTTTATTTACTATTTCTTTGCTCAAAACGTGGTCGCGGCATTGGTTGCAATGATCGTGATGATTATCGCGGGCTTTTTCTTTGCCGCGGTCTCGGGCTACCTTGTTGGCATCATCGGATCGAGCAATAATCCTATCAGTGGTCTCACGATTTCTACTCTGCTGGTGGCTGCGATCCTGATGGTAGTTCTCGGCATGAAGGGCGAACCTGGTGTGGCGGCCGTGCTGGGCGTGGCCGCAGTCGTCTGTGTCTCTGCTGCGGTCGCTGGCGAGATGCTACAGGATCTGAAAGTTGGGCATATCCTGGGTGGTACTCCCTGGAAAATGCAGGTTGGGGATTTGCTCGGTGTCGGACTATCGGCGCTGGTCATGTTTGTGCCGTTGTTTATTTTGCACCAGGGCGACATCAATCAGGGGAAATTGGCCGATCCGCCGTATGAGGGCGGTTTTGGGAGCGCCAAATTGCCTGCGCCGCAAGCCGGTTTGATGGCCTTATTAGCCAAAGGCATTGTAGGCGGTGAAATGGCCTGGCCATTGATTATCGTTGGGATGTTCATGGGCTTTGGTTTCATCCTGATGCAGGTTAGAAGCCCGATGCTGGTTAGCGTTGGCATGTATCTGCCATTGGAGACCACATTTGCTATTTTTATTGGTGGTCTGATCAAAGGAATCGTCGAAAAAATGAGCGCGGCCCGACAGCACAATGACGCACAGAAGGCCCGCATCGAAAATACTGGTATATTGTTGGCGGCAGGCTTGATTGCCGGCGAGGCGCTGGTGGGATTGATATTCGCTGCGCTGGCGGTGGGCGAAGTCGATTATGGCAATTTTCTGCCGCGGCTGTTTTCAATCTTGCCGTTGCCGTTCTCGGTCAGCTTGTTGGTGTTCATCTTTATTGGCTGGATTTTAATCCAATTCCCATTGAAAAATGCTGGTAAAGCGGATGAACCTGCGCCGCCCAGTGCTGTGATGTAGAACTTATTCAATATCATCAGAGAGGCTGCGATGCCTCTCTGATGATGGCAATCAAACAAAACAATACATCCATGCATTCGGATTAGTACTGGGGCTGCTAATTTTCATGGCGGCTCTCATTTTGCTAAAAAACATATTCTGAAATTTCCCGGCGAGGGATATGCAGAAAAAGCCTGGTAGCCATGGTCAGGCGAATGAAGGCGATTTACGCGAATGGCATCTGGCCAAAAAGATGTCCAGCAAAAGCTATAGAACATGAGTCAATCGACAACAAATCTTTTCGATCTCATCCCAATAGTAACTGTTCAATCTGAAACCGTCAGCGATGGTAGTATTGTCGTGCTTCAGCCAAAATTTCGCCATCCACTGTTGGTAAAATATCTGCTGCCAAAGCTGAAAAAGCCCTATTTCAGGATCGCATTGGATCGCTTCGGCAGTTTTGTGTGGCAGCAATGCAACGGCAGTCAGACCGTCAAACAAATCGTGAAGCTTTTTAAAGAAAATTTTCCAGCCGACGCAGCGATGGCCGATGAGCGAGTGGCCATTTTTATGCAACGGTTGCAGCGATTGCAGCTATTGGAATTTCGCTCTGGCTAATATCCGCCATTGATTAATAAATCCATCAAATAACCAATTTTCTGGATTGAATTCGATTCCGCCCATATATTTTGGGCAAAGAAAATAACCTGTTTGCAGTAATGGCCAAATTAGAAAAAGCCATCCATAAACTTTTCGCTGATTGCTTAAAAATAGTTCCTGGCGATTCCTGTCTGATTCTGGTCGACCACGCCACTTGCACCTTAGGCCAGAGAATATTTAAAACTTTCCCGCGCATCAAGGCGGAAGTGGCGCTGTTAGAAATTCAGCCATTGCATGCGAATCGGACCGAACCACCGGCTGCCATTCTAAATCTGCTCAAGCAAATGTCAGCAATCGTGGCATTTACGTCTACCTCATTGCTCCATACCAATGCCTTAAAGCACCTTTGTCACAATGGGGCGCGTGTGCTCTGTTTAGAGCCGATGTCAGAAGACGCATTAATGCGCGCCATCAACACCGATTATCAATTTATAGAGATCAAGAGTCGTCGCCTGGCGGACCTATTTTCCATTGGGCATAAGATTCAGGTGCTTACCGCCGCTGGTACCGATTTGACCATTCCTATTGCCAGACATCGAGGGATGGCCAATACCGGGGTAGTTCATGAACCGGGCAGTTTTAGCCTGTTACCCGCAGGAGAAGCTGCCATCACCCCTGATCTGCATGGGGCTGAAGGTGTTATTGTGGTTGATGGTTCCATACCAGCCGTGGGATTGCTGCAAAATTCCATCGAGCTCAAGGTCAAAGAGGGGTATGCTTATCAAATTACAGGGGGCCATGAGGTCGAGAAATTGCGAAAGATATTGAAACCATTTGGCAAGCTGGGTCGCAACATCGCTGAATTTGGTATTGGCACCAATCCTCACGCCATGCTAACCGGGCAATCCATTGAAGATGAAAAGGTGTTAGGTACTGCCCATTTTGCCCTGGGGCATCACGCTTATGAAGGGGGGCGATTGAAAGGAAAATTGCATCTGGATCTTATTCTCAAAACACCGACCATTACCATCGACGGCCGAATAATTATGGAGGCCGGTAGGCTGCTAATCTAATCCCCTGTAAGGCCAGGGCCGAGGCCGTATGAGCGCTCTCAGGTCATTTCATGAGATCGCATCCTCATAGCTCAACGCATTGATTATCGGCAAAACGGTTGACTTTTTTCCAAACAATGATCGCATTCCCCGCGTCGACAATACAGCTTATAAAGATGCAGCAGGCCCTGTTGCAAGGCTGAGGTCTGAATAGGCTTGCGGGCCTTTTCCTCAGTGGTAAAAAGGGTCTCGATCATTTGCACAACAATGGAATTATTGGATTGGCGGGGATAGTGATGATAAAGGTCCCAGATTTTTTCCGCCACGTTAGATACTCCAATCTCTCTGGCATGAGCCAAAATTACAGGCAGCACCACATTAATCACAATCTCCCGGGCGCGCTCCTGGCCAATCAGTGTCGCGGAACGGCTATCTTCGAGCGGTGATATATTATCTTCAAGCTGGTAATGGCTAGCCCAGTAGCCAGTGGTACGACAAATAAAATGCTTTTCAAGAGCATTGATGATTTGCAGAGGATTTTGCTCAGAGTTGGCCACCAGACGATAAAGTGGTTCCAGCATGCCAGTTGCCAAAAACGGCTGTAAAATTAAACAGGCGCCAGCCAGCCGTCGCGTGGGGAAATTCGATGGTCGCATTCGAAAAAATTGCCACTGCTCCCGGCGCATCGGCTCTAGGCCCAGCCGGTTTGAGAATTCGCGCCACGCTTCTTCCAATTGGGGAATGTATTCCTGTGTTTCGCTGTCTTTGATTTTCCGCCAATCAAACGTTGGATCCTGACTGGGGAGCAAACCCGCCAATCCCAGCAAAATTCCTAGCGGCCGTCCCAACATCCCATCGGCCGGTGTTTGTTGAAATTCCCGCGCGACAGCTTCAAAGGGAAATAAATGAGCCAGTTGACGAAAAGGTGCTTGATTTTTCGAATAGCCCAGTGCTTCCATCATGCCAACATATAAGATCTGATTCCAGGAGCAGGTCTCTCGGAGTTCGGTAAAACGGTCTGCTTTGTCCTGTAGTCGTTGGAGTCCCCAATATTCAATTAATTTTAATTTGGATGCGGTGCGCTGGTGACGAATTTGACAGACTTGTGCGGGCAAAGTCGAGGGGACATCTAATTGGTACTTCTGATATAATGCATAAAATTTCTCTTCGGGGATATCGACAAACACCTGGGCGGCTACCGGATGGCGGTTCAAGCGAATAGCAGGTTCCGATGCATCCATTGGCCCAATCACCAGATGCATGATGACTTGATTGTAAGCCGCATCCGCATGATGGCTGTGCTGATACCAATCCTCCGGCGCTCGATGAATCTCCAGGTCGCCCTGATATAGCGTATCGTCAAGCCGAATGGTGATATTTTTGAAATCTGGCCCAGCATCCTCATTCTTTATGCCAGTGGAAATAATAGTTACCGTCCGACCGTCGATTGTGGTAAGGGGAATCGTGCTAAAATAGCCCCGCTCCCATAATTGGAAGATCAACTGCTCGGCAATTACGCTGCGATCATCAACTTTCACGGCTTTTCTCGCCTCCTGCGACGTTTGAACCAGCATGGAAATGGCTTTCGGGTGATTGGCTTCAGCTCAAACCAGATGATTGGACTTCTGCTCAAAAGGGGGGACCAAGAACGAACCATTGTCCCGAGATTTTGATCAGTTTTGCAGTGGATAGCAGGAGAATTCAAATGTTGCTGCTATCCATAACTATAAAAGCAAGGGTCTGTCAGCAGCATTGCTAATTTCAGTGCTGTATTTTTTAGCCAAGCGCCTTGAGAAAGAACCTGGCTGGGACACAACGATTGATTGGGCTACTGTTTTGCAACCATCGGATGGATAAACAGCTCCCAACATCTGCCTCTTGTTGAATCCACTGCCAATAAAGTACTAATGACCGGAGTTTTTAACCCGGGCGGTATCTATGGGCATTGTATGCTTCGCAACAAGCGCTCCCTGGCTGGAGATATAGCCACGCTCATCGATACTTGCCGCGTTTTTAAGTGGGGCCGAGAATCTTCTTAATTGGGCCAGGACGGTATCGGCTTCGGCTCCCACCAATCGCCTGGGTTGAAAATGAACCCGATCGTTGTTCACACAAACGGGAATGGCTTTCGCATAGAGCAGGCCATTCCGAGTCAGAAATACCTTTAGAATAATGCTCTCGGTGGTTTTGCGGCTATAGGATGAAAAGGTGAAATTGCCCAAACTGTAAGCGATTAATCGGTTTTTGTAGATCTCCAGGCCCTGCAGCACATGGGGATGATGCCCAATCACCAGATCTGCACCGTAGTCAATGGACTGGTAAGCGATCTGTTTTTGATAGTCTTTAGGATAATTGGCTAATTCGGCCCCCCAATGGAAGGTCACGATAGTAATATCGGCCAGCGTCTCACATAGTTGAATGCTTTTTTTCAGCAGAGATTCATGAGGGAAAACCGTGCCTCCGTGCTGTCGGTTCGCCCAGAACTCTTCGGGAAAAGTGAGCGAATAGCCAAGCACAGCCACTCGATATCCATTCCGTTCCAATAAAGCTGGCTTAATGGCCTCCTCAAATGTCACTCCCGCACCACAATGGTCAATGCCCAGTGAATCCAGCGTCGTGATGGTATTTTTTAATGCCTCCATCCCGAAATCGAGAATGTGATTATTGGCCAGAGTGACGACATCGATGCCGGCGTGGAGCAAGCTTTTGGCATATTGGGGCGGGACTTTGAAAGTAAATTTTTTTTCAAAACGGGTGCCGGTGTTGGAAAAAGCTGCTTCCAGGTTGCCCATGGTGAGATCGGCTTCGGCCAGTATTTGGCGGGTGCTATCGAATGGGTAGCTGACGCCATATTGTTGCATATATTGCGGCGTCACTTCACCCAGCATAATGTCGCCAACCGCTGCAATCGACAGGAATGGAGGCGGCAGCTTCTCGAATAAAAGTGGCAGCCGTCGTGGCAGCTCTCTCGCCTGTGGCCTAAAAACAAAGGGCGGTTCCACCTGAACGACCGGTTTGACATTGTGGCAACTCACACCAACCAAAACAATTATTAGAACCAGAATAATTCTCTTCATATCACAGTTGTTCGAGTAATTAAAAGCCCCACTCGATGAAACCGTGGGGCGCAATTCAAATAGTTTGCAGAACTATCTAAGCTGGAGAACTTTACAATTCAAGAGAGTGGTCGTGAGATAATAAAAATATTAGCCTTTGGCTTTGCCTTCCTCTACTTCTGCATCTTTTTTGACTAACTCATCGATATCTTCAGGAGGTTTGCCATATTCAGCCCGAACGCGATCCAATTCTTCCTTTTTCTGTTTGAGCTGATCATTTAAATTCTGGATGCCTGTAATGAGTTGTTGAACTTCCTGATTAGCAGCAATTTTGGTGTCTTTCAGTTCGACCAATAATTGATAAGTTTTTCCCCCAAGCTCGTTGAACTTCTTGTCGATCTCTCGCTTGATGCCAATGATATCGACCTTAATTTTGCCGATCTTGGTATATTCATCTGTTTTGCGAGCGAGAACGCCGATGCCTTTTTTGAAAGCATTGGTTAGATCATCAACAAATCCCATAACTTCCTCCTCTCGAAAGGTATTGGGGCAGTTGTAAGTAAGTCAAAAAACCGACAAAGTGCATACCATTAGACTATGCTTTAAATGCGGCACAATTTAATGAGAAATCTTGTAAATGTCAAGTTAAAAAATAAGATCATTGGATCGGTTCGGCAGCAATGACGGGTCGTATCCCTAATTTCGCTCAGTGCCTGTTTAAAACACAATGTACCGCAGGTAGAGGTACATTAATGGGGCTACAAACAAAGGGGCATCAAAGCGGTCCAGAAAACCGCCGTGGCCCGGAAGAATAGCCGCAGTATCCTTAACCCCAACATCGCGTTTAAATACCGATTCCACCAGATCACCGATCTGGCTCATCACTCCGATCATAACACCAATGATTAAACAATGATGCAGGTCGATTGATTTCACATAGGTCACATGCAATACATAAGCTGTGAGGATGGCAAAAATGAAACCAGCAATTGCCCCTTCAACGGTTTTGTGGGGACTGACCCGCTGGTATAGTTTATGCTTTCCTAACATTGAACCTACGAAATAGGCGGCTGTATCACAAATCCAGATCGTCAGCAACATCAACAGCAGCCAACTCCCACCGACAGCATAGTCCAGTTGCAGCGACCGCGGTAGTTCACGGATCAGAATATGGAAACCAAAAAAACATGTCGGATAGAAAAAGCCCCAGGTAGTTGCTGAAACATTCAATGTCGCCGACCCATTGTTGCGGAACAGTTCCAGCAATAATGTGACATAAAAAAGCATGGTGACAATTAACCACAGCTTTTCTAGGCCATAAAGATAAAAGGAAATCGTGATCAAAACCGTTCCGATTAGCCCCAAGATTTTGAACGGTAGCATGCCTTTGGCCTCGGTCAAGCGATAAAACTCGTATTGCGAACGCAAATTAATAATCAGCGCCAGGGCCACGAGAGGCCACCCTCCTTTGAGAATCACGAAGATAATGAGTGGCGCACCAAACATCGCCACCAGAACCCGTTGACCCAATTTCCTAAGATCCAAGAAACATGTCCTCCTGTGAGATTAGGTTGGTTTAATGTAGCTACTGTTCGACAGTTGTATTAGCGATCTTTCACCACTTCAACTGAGACCTGGGTGATCCCCTGTTTAATGAAGCCCAATTTTTCGGCTGCGGCGTAAGATAGATCAATAATTCGCGAACGGACCCGTGGCCCCCGATCATTAATACGAACGATAACGCTCTCCTGGTTGTAAAGGTTAGTGACACGAACCATGGTACCAAACGGGAGGGTTGGATGAGCCGCAGTCAATTTGGTGGGATCGTAAATTTCGCCGCTGGCGGTCCGGCTGCCTTTTAATTCAAGCGCATAGTAGGACGCCCGGCCCGTTTCAATGCCCTGGCTGGGCTTAAATGACTGATTCGGCGCCTCTTTTGCCTGGTCTTCCTCGCTCAAGAAAGTAATGCCTTCGGCTTTTTTAAAATCGCGCAACTCTTCAGGCGGTATTTCGATTTTCTTGCTCTTGTTATCGGTCTCACTGGTGCTTTTCGCGGCACGAGCCTTTTTTTCTTTCACGCCGGGCTCTTCCTCAGCCAGATAGATGACCCCGTCGATCTCACGGTTCTCTTTTGGCTTTCGATTAAACAAAGCACAGTTCATCGCCATTATCAAAATGAGCAGGCCTGCAATTTTCTGCATCGCAACCTCCCTCTACTTGTTAATTTGATTCATGAGTCCACTTTAAAAGGCCTTTAACCGTGCGCCAACTGACGGATAGTGGAATTAGCGGTTATTAGAGTGCACTCATTCATAAACAAGATCATTGACTTTGCAGCATAGAGACCTCAAGAAAAAGATTTAAATATGCTGCCGTAATGGAATGTATCGATTTCCGCGGATGGTAGGTTCACCCCAATCTGATACTGCCAATAATCTCATGGATATCCTGAATCCCATGACCTTGAGTGTAGGCTTCCAGGCCCGCAACTATTTGCTCTGCAACCTGCGGATCGATAAAATTAGCGGTACCAAGCTCGATCGCCGTTGCTCCGGTAATTAGAAATTCCAGCACATCATCAACGTTCATGATACCGCCAATCCCGATCACCGGGATGGATACTGCTCGACTGACCTCAAATACCTTGGCAATGGCAATCGGCTTGATCGCAGGCCCTGAAAGCCCGCCAGTAATCGTTGCCAATTTCGGCCGGCGACTATGAATGTCGACCGCCATGCCAACCAGGGTATTGATAACGGCCAGTGCATCCGCACCTTCGGTCTCCGCCGCTCGTGCAATCTCGCTGATCGAGGTGACATTGGGACTCAGCTTAACAATCAGACAGCGAGGGGTAATCCGGCGTGCCGTGCCCGTAACCTCGGCGGTGATTTGGGGACTGGCGCCAAAAGCCATGCCCCCTTCTTTCACATTGGGACAGGAGACATTCAATTCATAGCCATCCACGCCGCCGGCAGCCTCGATCGCCGCAATCACCCGACCAAACTCATCAATGGTTTTGCCGGCAATATTTACGATTACCGCAGTCTCGAGCGTTCTCAAAAATGGCAACTTTTCCCGGATAAATGCCTCAACGCCAACATTGGCCAGGCCAATTGAGTTGAGCATTCCCCCGGCGGTTTCTACGATTCGCGGGGGTGGATTCCCCGCGCGCGGCGATTCAGTAACCGCCTTGGTGACCAGACCGCCGAGGCGATTTAAATTTAGAAATGGCGAAAATTCTGCCCCATAGCCGAAGGTACCCGATGCAGTGAGGATCGGATTCTTCAGTGTCAACGGACCGAGCTTGACCGATAGGTTATTCACTGAAATCTATCTCGTTTGACCAAAATATTGGACCATCTTTGCATACATATTTAAATGGCACATTGGTTGCAGTCGATTTGACCACGCACCCCAGGCACACCCCAAAACCACATGCCATCATTGTCTCCAAGGAGATCTGGCAGGGAATTTTAGCTGCTGCGGCCATGCTTGTGACCTGTCGCAACATGGCATTGGGCCCACAGGCATAGATCATCGTCTGCGGCTGCTGCCACAGGTCACTACGAGCCATTGCCAGTTCCGTCACTTTGCCGGCAAAGCCAGCCGAACCATCTTCTGTCGCTACCCAACTCTGAACTCCCAATTCTTCGAAATCGCTTTGGCAACAACAGGTATCGTAAGATTTGTTGCCATAAAGTAAAGTCACAGCAATCTGTCGCTGCCGAAGTTCCTGGGCTAAAAAAAGCAGCGGCGCAATTCCCAATCCGCCAGCTATCAACACGGCCTGACTAAATCCTCCGGTAAGCTGAAAACCGTTCCCCAGCGGACCCAGCAAATCTAACTCATCCTCGATGGTGCAGCGACTGAGCCATTCTGTGCCTGGCCCCAGGATTTTAAATAGTATTTCAACCCAGCCGGATTTTCGATCAACCCGATGAATACTAAACGGCCGTCTTAATAGTGGAAAATACCCAGACCCCGCTTTGATATTTACAAATTGACCCGCAACGGCGAACCTCGCCAATTCTACTGCGGCGATTCGCAGTCGAACGATGTCGCGGGCGACTCGCTCGTTCTGGATGATGGGCGATTTGATGAGCCGAGGAGATAGAGGGGGCGTTTCAGCTTGTTTGTGGGTCATAACAATTACCACCGCTTGGGCGTTTTCCTTCGGGGATCATTTTTCTGCATTTCCTGACGCAAAAAGAGGCGATACTTTTCCTGCTCCATCGATGTCATTTCCGCCATCTGGCTGGTGTCGCTGGGTGCAATAATCTTTTCTCTCTCGTCATCGATAGCGGCCAGGGCTAACGAATCGGCTGCAGCTCCTTTCGCGGCAGCCGCTCGAGCCTGGCGAACTTTTTCGACTTTGGGCTTTACGCGTTTGGCATAGATGGATGCGGGATATTTCTCTAACAGGCTTTCGTAGGTCTGAAATGCTTTATCTGGCTGTCGCATGCTATGTTCATATACCCAGCCCGCGGCCAGTAGTGCTTTGGGCGCCCATTCCGATTGCGGATAATTTTGAAAAATGGACTCGAAAGTATTGATCGCATAGTCGAAATTTTTAGATTCGAGATAGGCCTGCTCCGCGGTCCGAAATTTCTCCGCCAGCGGTGCCTCAAAATCGGTCACTTTTAATGTTTTAATCTTTTTGCGGGCGTGCCGTGCCAATGGATCATCGGGGTATAAAGTAATCAGGCGTTGATAAACCGAATCGGCGAGCGAAGTGTCCTTTTTATAAGTTTCACAAATAAACCCAATCGTAAACAGTGTTTTGGGTATAACCGCTCTCGAGGTATCCATTTCTAACACATCGATAAATTCCTTCAACGCTGAATCGGGCTGATTGAACTCAAACAGATAAATCTCACCCAATAACAGTTTGTCTTTGAT
Organism: Candidatus Zhuqueibacterota bacterium; assembly: GCA_034505795.1. Classification (GTDB taxonomy): domain Bacteria; phylum Zhuqueibacterota; class Zhuqueibacteria; order Thermofontimicrobiales; family Thermofontimicrobiaceae; genus Thermofontimicrobium_A. The sequence continues at coordinate 46,233 of JAPDQM010000003.1, read as the reverse complement.
CAATTCCTCCCGGGGAGTGCCCAACTCACCGGTTTTCAGCACCATTTTCTGATTCTGATTCCTCGGCTGATTGGGCATCGACAGGGGTTCCGATTTGTTTGACTCTCGCTGTCTGGCCAGAGCCAACTCCTCGCGGCGCTCATTAGCTAGGGTATCAGCGAGCACCAGACTGGTATCAGCACGAATGGAATCGCCAGCAGTCTGGTAACGGCCGGGATTTTCAAGTCGCCCTACATCTACGCTATCCATTGTCGCGGCTATGGAATCCCCTCGCGCTATCTTCTGGCGCTGCGCAATAATATCGGCCTTCAGCGCCAACAACCGTTGGATGCTCTTGCTCATGGCATTGGCACTGGCATAAGTTTCAGCTCTGGAGTTTTCGGCTACGGCCTTGTCGAAGTAATCCTTAGCAAACTGATATTCTGCTTTTTGCTCTTGATAGATTTTACCCAAATAGTAATAGGCACTTGCCGCTTCCTCGGTGCGCGCGTGCTGCGTCGTAACATCCAGATACCAACCAATGGCGCTATCAAAGTCACCCTTTAAGCGATAGCAGTGGCCGATCTCGAGCCGACACAACGGCCAATTGGCTTCATTAACCGCATCCCCCAGGAAATTAGAAAATAGCTTTATGGCTTCATCATACTTTTCCATTTCTTTCAAGGCCAGGCCAGCTCGTAGCATCACGTTGAACTCGAACTTTTCATCCGGACTAAATTTGCGCGCTTGCTTAAAACTCTCTACAGCTTTGGCAAAATTCTTTAACTTGTAATAGCATTCGCCCATTTCATAAAATGCATTGGCCCGAATCTCTTTTTTCCTGGCGCGTTTAGCAGCCGTTGCATATTCACTAACTGCAGTAATATAATCGCCCTTATGCTTGAACAGCCCCCCCAGCAGCAATTGGGCTTCGTCACGCACCTCATCGGGTACATTGCTATTTAAAATATCATGAAAATTCTTCTCAGCCGTCTCATAATCCTGAAGTTCGATATTCGTCTTCCCCAGCCACAATCTGGCGGCTGGAGCAAACTCGCTATTGCCAAAATTTTCGATCAGCTCTAAAAATTTTCGCTTGGCCTTGTTATAGTCTTCCTTTCTAAAAAAACATTGTCCTAACAAAAATAGCGCATCGTCAACGTACTTGCTTTTCGGAAACAGTTCCAGAACTTTTGATGCTTTTTCAATCGATTTATCATAATTTTTGATCTCTGAAGGGGTCACCTGACTGCCGCCCTGCTTTGCTGCCTGGCCTCTTTTGCGAACATCATTTTCACGTTTGAGTCGCTCCTTCTCTGCATCATTATAAAATTTTTTGGCATTGAAAAACGTATTATAGTATGCACACCCGAAGCTCCCGGCAAGGAACATAAGGATTATACCAAAAATAAAGGCAGGCGCCCCCAAAGGGTGCAGTCTTTTGAATGCAAATTTCGACGTATGGTGATTCATTCTAGAGACTATTAGTTATGCGATTGTTTATCGAGCAATCATTGGAATGTCGCGGCGCCAATGAATCCATGCTATCATGGATGAATCAATTTGCTGCCGCCAGCGCGGTCAGCAAGCGGGGCAAGATTTCGCCCGCTTTTCCCAGGATGCTTTCATCAACCAGTGTCGAAATCGCCGTTGGCTCCAGATTAATTTCAACGACATAAGCGCCGGCATATTTCGCTTGGATCGGCAATGACGCCGCTGGCTGCACAATGGCCGAAGTTCCAACACAGAGAAATACCTCGGCCTGCTGCGCCGCTTCCACCGCCAGTCGCAACTCCTCTTGCGGCAGTGCTTCTCCAAACCAGACCACATCCGGTCGAATCAGCCCGCCACACTCGCAGCGTGGTAATTCTTCCCCGAGCTCGAATGAGATATCAAATATCAGTTTATTACAGTCAACGCAACGGCTGCGCATAATGTTCCCATGCAGTTCATAGATTCTCTGGCTGCCAGCCAGACGATGCAATCCATCCACATTCTGCGTGATTAAATGAAAATCCTGAAATCGAGCCTCCATTTCCACCAACGCATAGTGCCCAGGATTGGGTTTGACCTGACTGATGAGATGTTTTCGATAATTATACCACTCCCATACCAGGCGGGGGTTACTGATAAATGAATCAAAATTGGCCAATTCTTCCGGTCGAAACTTTTTCCACAGTCCTTCCTCCCCGCGAAACGTCGGCACCCCGCTTTCTGCAGAAATGCCGGCTCCAGTGAGCGCGCTGACTGAGGTCGCCTGGCTGAGCCTTTTGATCAATTGCATTGAAAACATATCCATCTCCTGCTATTTTCGTTTGCTAAAAAATAGGACAATTATCTTTCAGATGCAAGATTTTTGTTTAAAATTTTGTGATTTCCAGCAGCAGGGAATAATTTTTGTTCGCTCAATTATAGTCTTAGGGGCGATGGAGCATTCTCTCACCACCAATTTTTCATGCGATTGGTGTAGTCAACTGATTATAGAAAATGGGCGTTATCCTGCCAGGTAAATAATTAGAGTAATTATCACAGAGACGGCTCGAAAAAGATCAGATTTAATCAAATTTTATAACAGCCAGTCATTGCGATCCGTCTTTTGGTAGACCAGCGATCTCAACTGGCAGAAGGGACATCCGTCCACTGGCGGATGTGCTCGTAATGACATCGTCTCCCAATTGGATTTAAGAATGGACTCAGCAAGAAATAAATACCATATTTTAACTTGACCTTTTGAATTTTTATCTGTATAATTGCGGGTGAATTTTCGTTCCGCAAGTCACGATCTGCAATGCAATAATTCCAGTATGATGGAGGTGTTATGAGGTTAGTTGTGAGGGTGATGGGCGCGTGGTTACTGGTTCTTCCGATTATTTTGCTGCTGAATCAGCCGTCTCTCTTTGGGCAGGATCAAAATTATCCTCGTGGGGCGCAGTACTTTTTGGGTACCGATGATCAACTTTTGATCAAAGTGAATATCTGGGGCTTTGTGGCCAAGCCTGGCCAGTATCTTGTGCCGCGCGATACTGATCTGATTTCGCTCATTTCCTTTGCCGGTGGGCCGCGCGAGGGCGCCAAATTGAGCCATATCAAACTGATTCGCGCCAAAAAGACTGCCGATGAAAAGGACAAAATCATCCATATTAATGTCGACAAATATACTAAAAGCGGCCAGGAATCGTTAATCCCCCAATTGGAACCTGGCGATACAATTATCGTGAGCGGCTCAACGTGGTATCATGTAAATAACTTTCTGGCATTTGTGACCCGAATTGCTGCTTTGGCTCAAATCTATTGGTGGATCGTTTATTATAGCAATCTCAATTAGTTTTTTTCGCCAGTTATTTCCAATTAAGTTGTTGTAACAACAAAAATATCTATTGACAATTTATAAAAAAGAAGTAAATTAAAGGCATCAAACCGAAGTTATTTGGTATTGCTTCTTTTGAATCATGACATCAACTTGGAGGTTTGAATTATGAAATTACGCCTGATCGCTGGGGGGGGGATAATGTTAGTACTGCTGTTTGCAGTACTGCCGCTGACCTATGCCAATAATTTGAATGGCAGCAATGGTCTGGTTTATGTGAGATCCGCCTGGAATTTGAAGCCCGGCTATCTGACCCTATCGGCCCGCACCCGCTTCTTTGGTAAAGTGGCAGCCTTAGCGCCCAATCAAAGTCAGGCCGTCACCTATTGGGATGTTCAGGGGGCGCTCAGCCTGAATTACGGCATTGGCGATCATATCGAATTTGCCCTATCGCCAATTATGTATCAGGACAATCACAAGGGTGGCAAAGGTTACAATTTGCCTGATGATCTGTTTCTCGGCTTAAAATTGGGCTCTTACGCCATTAAGGGAACATCATTGACTTGGGCAGTGAGTCTCAACTCTCGCTTTCCGACCGCCAAATATCACAATGTCCCGTTCGAACCCTATTCGGCGGGTAGCGTGGAGTGGGGCTTCACCGGCATGCTAACCTATTCCAAAGATCCGCTGTACCCGGAAGACAATCTCAATGTTCATGCGAATTTGGGCTACATCAATCATAATGATGTCGGCAAACGACTCACTCGCTATAGTAACGATAATATCAGCGTTACAGCCATGAGCCAGCAATTGATCTATGGCGTTGGCTTCAAAATACCGACAGCCGATTTTGATTTTTCGATTGAGCTATTTGGTAACAAGTTTCTCCAACGGCCGCCGCTGGCGACCGCCTATAGCGTGGAGGACTATCTCTATCTGACACCGGGTGTTCATTTCAAAGCCTATCGTTGGCTAACCCTTATTTTTGCCACCGATCTAAGGTTGACTGAGGATAAGGACAATACGCTTTATACCTACGGCTGGAAAATCTATGATATGCCCAACTATCCCGCCTGGCGCATCAATCTGGGCCTAAATATTGTGCTGCTGCCAACCAATGTCTATCGACTGAGCGATAAGGACATACTAATGAAAAAAGCCGAAAGTCGCCGGGAGTTATTTGAACAGATTATCAAGGAGCAGCGAGAAACCGAGTCCGCTGAGGAAGAGTTAGAGCGGATCAAAGAGGAACGGCGCAAAGCTGAGCGAGAATTGGAACGGCTACGTCGGATTCTTGAGGGCGATACCAAGAAAAAGAACGACGATAAACGATAAGATGCTATTTCGCTAAGTCAAGCCTAAAGGAGGTTTAGTCATGACGATTAGTGAGCGCATCTTGCTTTCTATTTCCAGAGCACCAGGGGATAGCGACTACGAACTGCAGAAGGAAGCGATAACCATAGATTGCGCCTTAGCTATTTTGCACCGGGTCTACCCAAATCTAAGCGCTCTAGTTTCCGGAAAGCGAGTCATGGACTTCGGATGCGGCGCTGGCTATCAATGCATCGCGCTGGTCAAGACATACAATTGCTCGGTTATTGGAATCGACACGAACAAAAAGATGCTAAAAGAAGCGGTGGTTAATGCGAAGAATCACAATATTTCTTCGCAACAGTTGTCTTTTGTCGAGAGCGTTTCGCCAAGTATGTTCAATAGCTTTGATGTAGTGCTTTCTCATAATAGCTTTGAGCATTTTGCAAATCCGGAACAGATTCTTAGCGATATGAGCAAAGTTGTCAATGACTCCGGTGTAATACTCATCACTTTTGGGCCGCCCTGGTTTGCACCGTATGGCAGCCATATGCGATTCTTTTGTAAAATGCCGTGGATCAATATCATCTTCTCTGAAAAGACAGTGATGAAAGTAAGAAGCTATTTTAGAGATGATGGCGCGAAGAGATATGAGGAGGTTGAAGCCGGACTTAACAAAATGACCATCGCAAGATTCGAGTCTATTATTGCCTCCAGCGGACTAATGATAAAATATCGAAAATATGAAGGCATTAAAGGAATGGACTGGCTTTCGAAATTTTCGATATTAAGGGAGTTGTTCATAAATCATGCTTCGGTAATTCTTAGTAAGAGTAATAAATGAGGTGATGCATCGAACAGCAATTCCAATCTTAACAATGAGCTTCAGGATAATTTGCTTTGTTATTTTTAGCTCCTTGTCCCACGCCCGGCCAAGGAGCTTTTTTATTTTTGATCACTGGTGTTTGACCTGCGTCTATTGCACATCTTCCGTCTGAAAATTTTATTAAAATAAAGATTCGGCTTGACTTTTTGCGATTGTTGGCATATATTCTTATCCAGGCCAAACGATAAATTGGCTAAAATCCATTTTTCAGGGATCAAGTTTACCGCCGACAAATTTTCGACCAACGACAATTGATTACTGAGGAATCACCTCTGTTTTCAAGGCAAGAACCGTTCCCTGTCATAGGCAAACGCATCGGGTCTGTTCATTTTCAATCAAAAATGCATCTTCTTGTGAGCTCAAGGATAGCAACACGTTTTTTCAATTAGCAATTGGACTGTTAGAAAATTCAGGAGACTGTGCTATGAAAAAGTGTTGTCTTCATCATGTCTTTCATAACAAAAAATTCTCAAGTTACTGGCTATCACTATCCATCATCCTGGCCTTGCTGCTGCACTCTACTCTCGCACTCTCCCAGGAGGACATCAAAGCGCGGGTCTTTCAGCGAGTCACGGATCTTCTGAACGAAGCCAAAGCGGAGCAGGCGGATCTGCTTTCGCCGACTACCTATACTAAGGCGGTGCAGGAATACGACCAGGCTGCGAAGGATTTCGATCGCGGCAAAAATGTCCAGAAAAAAATCGGCGAGGTGAAAACGTTGCTGGAGTCAGCCGTCGAAAACGCCAAGCTGGCCAAGATCACCCTGCCGCACCTGTTACAGGCTCGCGAGGATGCGCTCGAGGCCAATGCCACTGAATTTGCCAGGACGGCTTATGAAAAGGCAGAGATGCTATTTTATGAAACCACCATGACGTTGGAAAAAGGTGCCCTGGATAAGGCCAAAGAAAAAGCACTGGCCACCGAAAAACTCTATCGGGAAGCCGAGTTGCTCGCGATAAAAGCCAGCATCATTGGTAACGCCAGACTACGCCTGCAGCAATCTCAAGAGCAAAATGTCAATAAATTTGCACCCATCACCTTTAAAAACGCCGAATTGCTTTTAGCGGAAGCTGAAAAAATCCTGACCAGCGATCGCAGTGCCAAGTCTCAAGCCCGCCAGAAAGCTGAAGCTGCTGCTTACGAAATAGAACATGCCATTTACCTATCCAGAGTCATTCAGACATTGCGCAAGGATGAGGCCAATTGGGAAAAACTCATTTTGCAAAATGAAAAATATCTGTCCCAGATCATTGCTCAATTGGGATTCACTCCTGAATTTAATGACGGCTTTGAACGACCGGTTAAGACTGCCATTGACGCCATAATTAATCTACAAAAAGAGAAACAAAAATTGGCCAATGAAATTTCGAACCAGGATCAAACCATCGAGTCGCTCAATGGGACGATTATGAATCTCAAGGCCGAGCTGGACAAAACCAAAGAGCAAGAAGCGGGTCTAAAAGCGCGATTGGCAGTAGAACAGCAGAAACGCGAGCGCTTTCAAAAGATCGAATCGTTGTTTGATTCGGAAGAAGCCGCGGTGTTCCGTGAAGGCGATCAGATCAGGATTCGACTATTGCAATTGAATTTTCCTAAGGGCAAAGCGGTTATCGAGCCAGAATATTTTCAATTGCTGACCAAGCTGCAACGGGTGATTCGACTGCTGGATGAATTTCATGTGGTAATCGAAGGCCATACCGATAATATCGGAGACGATCGCGTCAATCAGTCGCTTTCGCTCCAACGAGCCAAAGCAGTAAAGTCCTATTTAATGGCTAACATGGCGCTGACCGACGAGCAGATTTCGGCCATTGGCTATGGCGAAAGCAAACCCATTGCGTCTAATGACACCGAAGCCGGTCGCGCTCAAAACCGTCGCATCGATGTTCTATTTACGCCCAATCCATGAGCGGGAAGTGGAAGTTATTTGCGGATAGGTAATCAATGCCACCATTTGAATGAGCCAGGTAACATGATTCGCAAACGATTATTATTGCATACGTGCTGTGCGCCGTGCGTCGTCGTACCGGTAGAGCGAATGGCTGATCAATACGACATCACCTGTTTCTTTTTTAATCCTAATATTCAACCAGCCGAAGAGTATCGCCGTCGCCTGGCTGAACTGGAGAGAATTCGCGACCGTTTGATGGTCGAGGTTATTATCCCGCCCTACGATGCGGATCAGTGGTTGGAACTGGTGCGGGGACTGGAAGGAGAACCAGAAGGAGGAAGACGCTGTGCGGTTTGCTTTCGCATGCGCCTGGAAGCTACGGCGCAAGCAGCGATCGCAGGGCAGTTTGATTTCATCACCACTACGCTGACTGTCAGTCCCCATAAAAATGCTGAGCTGATCAATCAAATCGGTCAACAGATTGGTGAGACTTACGGCGTGGCGTTTTTAGAAGAGAATTTCAAAAAGAAAGATGGTTACAAACGAAGTATCGAATTAAGCAAGGCCTATCAGCTTTATCGACAGGATTACTGCGGTTGCATTTTCAGTCAATCGCAAAGACGATAAGCCTCAGGAACTGGAGGAGTGGGGTATGAGAGAAGCCATGTTTTATCGCCAACTGGAGCAGGATCGGGTGATCTGCGAATTATGTCCTCATTTCTGCAAACTAAAAAACGAGCAGATCGGCATTTGTGGCGTCCGCAAGAACATCGCCGGTCGTCTCTATTCGCTGGTCTATGGCCATGCCATTGCTGTACATGTTGATCCAATTGAAAAAAAACCGCTGTTTCATGTAGCACCTGGCACAGGTTCATTCTCCCTGGCCACTGTTGGCTGCAATTTCCACTGCAAGTTCTGCCAGAACCATGACATCTCCCAGGTGAATAAAAGTGGGGATTTAAAATATTACGGCCAGGAGATCAATCCCGAGGACATTGTGACCATGGCCCAGCGCAACAACTGTCGCTCTATTGCCTATACCTACACCGAACCAACCATCTACTTTGAGTATGCCTATTATTCCGCGCGGCTGGCACACGAAGCAGGATTGCTAAACGTTTTGGTGACCAATGGATACATCAATCCAGAGCCATTGCGGTTCATCAGCGAATATATCGATGCGGCTAATGTGGATCTAAAAAGCTTCAGCGATAATTTTTATAAAAAATTTGCCGGCGCTAAAATGGCTCCAGTTCTGGAAACGCTCAAGCTCATGAAGCAACTCAATATCTGGGTTGAAATCACCACCCTGATTATTCCAGGCGAGAATGATTCCCCCCAGGAGCTTCAGCAAATCGCCGGTTTTATCAGTAATGAGTTAGGGCCGGAGACGCCCTGGCACATCAGTCGCTTTTATCCCCAGTACCAGATGCAGGATCATCCGCCAACCCCGCTGTCGACGCTGGAGCAAGCTCACGCCATCGGTCGTAACCAGGGGCTGCGCTACGTTTATCTGGGCAATGTGCCGGGCAATCAAGCAGAGAACACCTACTGTCACGCCTGTGGCAAGCTCCTCATCGAACGATTCGGTTATCAGATTATCGAGAATAATATTCTATCCGGAAATTGTAAATATTGTGATACCAGGGTCGATGGTCTATTTCACGGAAACGATCATCATTGACAAAAGGAGACCACTTATATGGCCAGTACCAATCTACTTCCGCCGATGACTGCCATTCGTATGGTCTGGGCACAGACCGGCAAATTTTCCAATGACGAACAATCACGCGAGACCGCAACGCTGGTCGATGCCAGCTTGAAGGATATCATCGACCAGGCCGAAGGGGATGAAAAAAAATACATCACCAGCGTCGTTGCTACCATGAACGCATGTTTGCGCAGCCTGGACATTGTCTACAAAGGACGGGAACTCAATTTTCAAGAAAATGAAAAGCTCCGCCTGGCGTACCTTGAGTCCATCAAAGAGAGCCTCACATTTGGTGAAAAAGCCAAGGACTTTATGCAGTCGGTCCCTACCATGACCATCAGCGCGGCTGGTGGCCTGACAATTGGCCAACTCATGGGGGCAGCGCCAATTACGCTCACCGGAATTGCTCTGGTTTTGGCTGCTGCCGGGTATCTGTTCAACCGCTTGATCGTGCGACGAGCGCGACGCAAAACCCAAATGCTCTACATCGCCCAGGATTATGAGCGCAGCCTGTATTATAACCATTATGTCTCGCGCGTTTCCTCTATTTTGACCTCGCTCTATCTGGACCTGGATCGCATTCACAAAAATATTTTTAAAACCTCCTACCCGGTGGATGGTATCGAACTGAGCAAGATGATCAAGGAATTGCTGGAGGGCGTGCGGCCGTCATTTTGCCCGTTTGTTCACAAGCACATGCTGGAAAAAAAGATCACCCCGGAAATTTGGGCGACCTGTGAAACCGGCGGCAGCGATGCCATCAAGTATTGTCCGCATTGGAATAATGAAGCTGGTGCTGAAAAACTGAAGCCGGTTGCAAAAAAACGAGTCTGACATCTTTGGCGATACCAACCAATCATTGAGTTTTGAAAAGCAAATAGAAAGGAAGGGTGAAGATGGCCGATCAAATCCGACATGTCGTCATCATAGACATCGATGGCTTGCGTCGCGATGTTCTTTATAACACGCTGGCCGAGGATAGTCTCCGCGAGGATACCAACAGGCGCCTACCCAACCTATCAAAAATTGTGGGCAGCCTCAGCCTGGAAAAAATCAGCTCTCCCGATGCCATTACGCTGTCCGGTGATTACAATGTTACTCAGAGTGAATCTATTGTCGTAAATCGCTGCGTGACCGCGTTTCCATCCTATACTTATCCTTGCCAGACATCCATCTTTACCGGTCTTTTTCCCAAACACCATGGCATAACCGCTAACTTTCACTTCGATCGGATGGGGCGCTCGGTAGGGGCCAAAGGCAAGACTGAGAATTACTCAAAATTTGAAGCACTGAGTTTTTTTATGAATGAGGGGAGCGGGAGTCGCATGATGAACCGCGGCACGCAGACAATCTACGACTACCTTCATGAACAGTACAAATGTGCCGTCTGCTATAATCTTTTCGTATCACAAAATAAGGGCGCCGTGAACCATATCGTTGGTGTTTTTCCGTGGCGTCTGCCCTGGCGCTTTGATGGCGCAGATCCCAAAACGATCGATTGGATTATCCCCGACATTTTTAATCAAACGCAATTTATCACCGAGCGGGCTGCCGATGGTATTGGTGACTATCGAGAAAATTTCGACGGGGAGATGATGGACGATGCCATTCGCTATCTGGAAGATTTTGTGCGACACAAGCATGCACCGCCCAATCTATTCACCCTCTATTTCGGCGGGCACGATCACCAGGCGCACATCCACCTCCGGGGTGAACTGCAAGATCATGGCGATCTCATCGCTCAGCGGGACTACCTGATCAACACGGTTGATACTCAATTGGGGCGGTTCTTGAGAACCTGGACCAGCCTCTCCAAATTTGCGCCGCTGGATGACACGCTATTCGTCATTTGTTCAGACCATGGACATACCGGCGCCGAATTGAACGATGCCAAACGGATTACGCGTGCCGAAGTGAAAGCGCTGCTGAAACGCTGTGGCTACGATGTATTGGGCAAAGGAGAATATGGCGAAATCGAATCATCCTGCAACGCCATTATCACCGTCACTGCTGCAGCCGCTCAAATCTATATCCGAAGGGGCATTTTTGGGTATCGAGCGCGCGGGGAAAAGATCGATTGGCAGGAACAACCAACGTTCAAAGATCTGCGCGAGCTGCTCCAGGAGTTTAGCAAGGCCAACCAGGGTATTTCCACCGTTAACAATTTTCTGGCCAATGCCCTGGATTATATTCTCTTCAAAGATTATGAAAAGAATGTTTATCAAGTCTACCATTACGATCAACATCGGGCTGGCGATCATATTGCGGCGCTGAAATCGAATTTTGGCGACAAGCAGGGCTACATCTTAGCCGTTGACCGACTACAGGAAATGTATGGGGATAATAGCGGCGACATAATTCTGTTGATCAATTATCAACACGACTTTCGCTTTGAAAAAAGTCATCGGATGCGGTCGACTCATGGCAGCTTATATCCTAGCGATTCATACGTCCCCTTAATTTTTGCCACCCCGTTCAATCGCAAGTTAATGAAAAAGGCTGCTGCGGGCAGCTATACCAGCGGTGTGGTGCAACAGGCCCGGATTTATGATATCACACCAACCATTGTCGGGCAATTTGGAATCCATCCCCCCAATCTGGATGGCAAAGCACTCTTTTAGCCAAGGAGGAATTCAAATGCCACCATCAAAATTAGCTCTGGAAATACAACTTGACCTGGCAAGCATCTCCTGGCCACCCAAAATTGAGCTGCCTTACTTTGAAGGGGAATTGGGTGGTTTACATTATTCACAACATCCCACTGATCCGCTAAGCATTGAAGCGATTCAGGTGAGCGTAGCACCCTCCGATCGTCTCTGCCTGTCGCTCCGAGGCACTGGTCGGCTGAATGTGAACAATGCACCCGATGTTCGCATCGGCGGAGCAAAGCTGCGATTGGAAGCCAGGTTGATTTTCGCCGATGGTTTTCTCCAATTGCTGGAACCAGAATTGGTTAAGCTGGATCTGCCCAACCTGCCGCCATTTGCTGACAACATGCTGCGCACTATTTTCAATCGCCATCTCATCGCAGCATTAAAAGACAACCTAAAAATAGACCTCCATAGGACGCTAGATAAGATACAAGCCGATCTGAATCAGCCCATCCCCATAACTGTCTCGCCGGATAACTATTGGCTTCGGCTTAATTTGGACGCAGTAACGCCGGACGTTCGAATCACCCTCGAAGGCATTTCGGTGGTGCTCAATTTGAATTTTCGTCCAATCGTAAGCCGATCTTAAACGTGACGATGCTACCAAAGGCTGACTATGGTTTTTGCGGTTGAACCGATAAGCTATGAACTGGCGTCACGGGTTTCATCTGATATAATACGATGCCATCGCAGACTGGGGTCAGCACATATTTTTTTCGCTTTCGGGTGTAGCGATAGAAATCTTCGCGAACCACGCGGCGGGTATATTTGGATGAGTGGATAAAATCCTTCCCATCCAACAGGATGCCTTCATGCCCAATAATTATTCCATTTTTGAATAATTCCTTCTGCACCACGGCAACACCACAGACCGCCGGTAGTCGCTGCAACAGCGCAGGCGTAATATGTGTTCTAGGTATATAAGCCAGTTCCACTTCCTTTTCCCAATCCAATGGCAAAAAGTGAGTGCCATCTTCCTGCCGGTTCAGGATCACCCGGGCTGTGTCCAGCATCGTCGGTTCAGCAATTGCATTCGTAATTATTTCGAAATAGGGCGAAGTAAGCAGTCGATCCGAGGTAAAATGAATGCGGTTGTGATACGAAACCGGGTTCTGTCCTGCTGGCAGCGGATAGTAATTCAAATAGGTCATTAAGGATTCTGCCTGGTGAAAACTTTGGGCGCTGGCTAAGGCCATCGTGGTCAGAATAAATGCGGTACAATTGGTTCGATCGATGCGAAAGATGGGGGCGGGTTCTATCCCGCTACCCTCGCCAATGGCTTGCCACTCGAACGGCGTTCCCAACCGTGCTGTTGCGATTACACGAATGCGATCTTCAAATTGTACCCCTTCCCGCTGCAATGTCTCTAAGAATTGATTTACTTCTTTCCTGGAAAAATATTGGAAATGTTTTTGAAATTTCGAGGAAGTATTGAACTTTTCTACTGGGAATGCAGGATTGAATAGCCCCATAATTCCAGCGATCAACCATAGCCATTTCATCTTAGCTGCCCAATTGTTAACGTCGTGGAAATGAAAAACCCATCGACTGGCGATGGGTTTGATAAATATCAATTGTCGGGGCGCCGAGATTTGAACTCGGGACCTCCTGCTCCCAAAGCAGGCGCGCTACCCGGACTGCGCTACGCCCCGCAGATGAAGCTGAAAAAAATATAATGCATTTCGTTGCCAAATGCAAGAGTTTTTTTAGAAGCTCTCGCTGGCGAATGATGTGCATCTATGGTCAACTCATGATAATATTACTAAGCTGTCATCGCAGGTGGCAGCTTTCGTCGGTGTTTCAGCCAGGCCCATCTATCGCTGTGAAGATGCAAGCCATTCCTCCAGAAGCGCACGGGCTTTTTGCAAGGCAATACCGCGATGGCTAATTTTATTTTTGACTGCCAGGGGCATTTCAGCAAAGGTCTGGCTAAGTTGTGGAACATAAAAAACGGGATCATAACCGAATCCACCCTGGCCGCGCTTCTGTTCCAGAATTATACCCTCACAAACACCTTCCACAAGCTGCTCCACCTCCGGCCCAACGAACGCGATGACACAACGGAAACGTGCGGTTCGCTGCTCATGAGGAACCTTGCGCAGCCGCTGCAATAATTTTTGAACATTGTCATCATAGGTGGCACCAGGGCCAGCAAAGCGACTGGAATAAACGCCTGGCGCACCATCCAAAAAATCTACCTCCAGGCCCGTGTCATCTGCCAGGGATAACATGCGGGTAAATTCATAGACAGTTCGAGCTTTTTTAATTGCATTCTCAGCCAGCGTTTGGCCATCCTCAATCAGGTCAGGAACCTGGGGAAACTGATCAAGGGTGAGCACTTCCAGTGCCAGCCCCTCGAGCGCGGCACAGATCTCTCTCACCTTATCAGCATTACGAGTGGCCAGAACCAGCTTCAATGGATTCTCTCATGTTTGGTAAAATGTCTTCAACGTCACGTCAGCGTACCTTCAACTCAACGCAGCGGCGCTTGAATTGGGAGTGCACTAAGCATATACTTCTTTTTCATTGCATTTGCAAACGAGAACAAATTTTTCCTTAAAGCGCCAGGTGGAGGCATTCTTTTCGGAATCCACCAGTTTGACGACCGTTGCCACTTCGCCGCATTTAGGGCACTGTCTGGCTTTCAAGGCTTCCTTTGTGCCTTTGGCAAGTTTCGCTACAAAACTTCGATCTTTAGCCATGATTATCCTCCATCAGAATTATAACCATCATTGTTCAAAATTTTAGCCCCCTAATTTAACAAAAAATATGAAAAAGTCAATTAAAATTTCTATTGTCTTTGCGCCGCTAACTAATTGCCGGGATATGTTCATGTGGCATCGGTTTGAGGAAGCGACCTGGCAGGTTACTTCTATGGCAGCTTTGGCGATGCTTGCTGCAATTGGTTCTTAAGACTTCTAATCTCGTTTTCCATCTGAATCATGCGCGAGTTCATCTGCTGGAAGCGCGCCGGAGAAAGAATTATGGGATAGGGCGGTGTAGCTTCGCTGGTCTGACCTGCCGGCCGGGAAGAAAGATGATGGGGTTTTTGTGCATTAAAGCCAAGCGGCCACTTTTTCTCGATGCACGGAAAAACCTTGAGTTGCCGATTGTCACGGATAAAATTGATCGAGACATGCGTCCCAGGCTTGGTTTGTTCAATGAGCGTTCGCGCAACCTCAATTGTGGCCAGATCCGATTCATTGAATTGAAGCAAACGATCGCCTTTTTTCAAGCCAACTCGCGCGGCGGGGGATCCTGCCTTTACGTCCTTTACTACCAGGCTATTATTGCGAATGGAATCTGGATCGAATTCGACGCCCAGCCAGCCCTTTTGTTCCCGATGCATCTGAATGACCTCATTCACCATTTGCCAAACCTGATTCATCGGTAATGCTAACCCCGTCTGCCGACCATAATCAAGATATTTAGGCGCCAGAGCGGCGGCATCGGTCTCCAATTGAGCAGTTACAATGCCAATGATTTCACCCTTGAGGTTGAAGACAGGGCCCCCAATATTCCCAGGATTCACCGGCGCGGAGAAAATAAAAATGCCATCGGCGGTATAGCCATTAATCAGTCCAAAAGAGGCAAATGGCGAGATTCCCATGGAATTGCCTAATACCATCACCAGCGAGTACAGCGATACACGATCAGAATCACCGAAGGTGGCAGGCTTGATATTTTCAGCCGCAATTTTTAATACCGCAAGGCCAGTATTTTCATCGATACCAATATATTCGGCGTCACATTCACGACCATCCCACAGGGTAACCCGAATGCTTTCGAATTCTGCCAGGATACTGCCGCGGGTGATGATATAACCATCTGCATTGTAAATGATTCCGGAACCGATAGTCCAGAGGTTATCTTTTTTTTCCTGGCGGCTATCCTTTAAAAAAGACAGCAATCCCTCGTCTCGATCGACCAAATACGAATGAGACGATTTGGCCGAAACAGTGACTACCGACAATTTGGTGAAATCTATCAGTGCTGAAATTTCTGCCTGCAATTTCTCCAGCAGTGAAGCATTTTGAGAAAATGTCGGTGAAACCCAATTCGCTACATTGATGATAGCTATGAAAACAAAGATTAGTAGCTTTTTCATACAAATCTAAAATTTACTCTGCAAATAGCCTAAACCCTGAGTTAATGAAGCAGTACCAAAGCAGCACATACATTAACCCAGGGTTTAGAAAATTGTATTATGTTTTCACAATCAGATAAAACCTAAAGGAAATACAAATCAATAATGCCATCAATAAACGATCTCGGCTCTCCTGTCGATCACGCTGGCTCGGGTAGCAATCGAGCGGCTGGAATCCATCGCAGAATTCCGGTCGAATTGCCGATACGCCCCACCGCTGACCTGAATCGGATTTTGGGTAGTGATCCGAGTCGCCGGTTGTTTTTCGAGAAAATAAAAAAGCACATTCACCGAATCAACCTGCTGATAGCGACCTCCATAATATTCGGGATTGACATACGCATCTGGAGGATATAATTGACGTTGGCGGTTCAGTTGCGAAAAGACGGTTAGTGCGGCTAACAAAATCACTACCATCGCCGCAGAAAAAGCTGGCACGCGAAATTTCCATGAAGCGAAAAAACGTTCCTGCTGTCGGCGCACCAGACCATTCTCTAATCGAATTCGGGCGCGTAAGATAGTTTCAAAATCAGGAGAGACTGTTACCTGCGGCAACGCCTTCAGCTCCTGAATCAGGCTGCGCAGTTCTTCCGTTGTGCTGGCGCATCGCAAACACTCTTTGAAGTGATGCTCCATCTCCTGCTTGCTCTGCGGATCAAGGCCTCCCTCGATATAGTCAGACATCAACTCTTTGAACCGTTGACAACTATCCATTTTCTTTCCTCAAGATTTTAGGGTTCTAATAATTTTTGCTCCAACACCATCATCATGCCAGCCACTTCTGGCACTCCATATTCATTTGATATTTAGATACCCTCACCTCAGCAACAATTGTTTATCATCTAAAAGGATCGAATGCTAACGCTCTAAGAGACTTTTCAACCGCTCTTGCAATTTCAGTCGACCACGATTCACACGCGACTTTACCGTACCTAGCGGAATATCGACTATCTGACTAATTTCTTCATAAGAAAGCTGTTGCACATCCCGGAGCAAGATGACCTCGCGGAACTTCGGCGAAAGATCATTAATCTCACGATGAATGATTTCCTCTTTCATGCGACTATCTACATCTTTCTCAGGATTGAACGCCTCATCGGAGATGTCGTAATCTTTCTCATTATACCCCAGGTCTGAGATCGAGAAAAATTTCCTCCTTTTCCGTTTTCTGAGTTCTGTTTTTGCTAAATTGCCAGCAATGGTATAAATCCACGTAGAAAACTTGGCCACTTTCTGGTACGCCCTTCGATTGCGATAGACTCGAAGAAACGTTTCTTGAACCAAATCCTCGGCTTCCTCGGCATTCCCGAGGAAACGATATACAAAATTCATCAATTGGTTTTTATAGCGCTTGACGATAAGGTCGAAAGCGTACAAATCACCATTCTGGAATCGTTCAATTAAATCTTCATCTGTAGGTTTTACACCCTTTTCTTCTTCCATTCGCTTAACCTACCACAGTTTTTAACACAGTCCTAGAATCAAAAGTTCCCGAACATTTCAAGTTGAAAAAAATGTCAATTATGAATGAGTTTATAAAGTAGCAGCTCCATGACCACATGACCACGCTGATAGCCTGTTTTTAAATGATAATCGGCCTCGCTCAGTAAATGAAATGCCATTCTGAGTTGCTCTGGCGTGAAATTCTTTACCTGACGCAGCAGATCATTTACAAAGTAATTGGCCAGTCCTGTCACCGCTGCTAACTCCCCTGGCGTTCGTTTTCCCTGCGCTACGCACTCCCGCACCTTCAGCAAATTAACAAAGTGCCGCACAAGCTGAATGATAATTCCTGTGGGTTCATCACCTTGCTGGAGCAGACGCTGCAAGATCGTTAATCCTCGGGCCAGGTGCCGCTCCCCGACAGCATTGCAGAGCTCGAATACATTGTATTGCTTGGATATGCTGGAGACATTCTCGACATCGGCTGCCGTGATCCGATTGCGCGGCAAAATATTGATCTGAATTTTTTCGATTTCATTGACCAGGTTTTGCAAGGAATTCCCGATCTGTGCCTGCAACAATGCTATGGCCGGCATCTCGATCTCCAGTTTCTTGTCTTTCAAATAATTTTGGATCCATCCTGCCACTTCGTTGTCATAAAGCGATCGACAGTCTATGGCTGTCGCCTGCGCGGCCAGCAGGGCCAGCGTTTTATTCGAGCGCAATTTATCCGCCATGGTCATTATCAGGCAGGAGGTCGCCGAAGGGCTGGCAACGTAATTCACCAAATGTTTCAAAGCTAACGGCTTAAAATCCTGGATGTCTTTGATAATAACCAATCGCCGGTTGTCCATCATGGGGTATGAGCGAACCACCTGGATCACCCGCTCGATTTCGACATCATTGGCATAAAATAGGTCCAAATTGAAATCGCGAGTGGCTGGATTGACTGCGATTTTAATGATGCGATCGATCAATTCATCGTGCAGATATTTTTCTTCGCCGAAAATAAAATAGGCGTTCGCCAACACTCCTTTATTGAGTTGATCGATCGCAGCGGCGTATGTCAGCGCCTTTTTTGTCTGTTGCGTCTGCGCCATAGTTTTATCTGTATTTCACCCGGTCGCACATCGAAATTTCTATAATTAATAGATTCAATTGGCCTTCGAATGATGCGAGGTCATCCTGATTACATTCTGAAAATTCGACGGCCGCAGCACCAACAATCGGATCCCATTAATCTGATAATTTATCGAGATTTTCAATGGCATTCAATCGTTTCGTGCCAGGCACCGTCGGAAATCATTCAAACTGTCGCCATCGCCTTTTCATCTCGTCAGGGCAACAGGCTTAACTTAGATATTTTAATTTGCAGCGCTAATATAGGTTATTTGCAGGAATATTGCAAGAAAAAAAACCGACCGCTCCAATCCTTGGCGAGATATTCGGTTGACCAGCATCTAATCAAAAAAAAGCGGTTTAATTAATCAATAGCAAGGAGTCGATAGTATTTAATTTTTTTTTCGACAAATTTCATCCATACCGTCACCCGCAAAATAATATTCCCAATTCCATGATGAGCCGCGACGTGGAGACATAATCTGTATCACCGCCAATTCCAGCTCGCCCCTGAAAGGATTTAGGGCTTTTGCGCATACACCAGAATTTCAAAATCATCCAACTCGATGCCGCGCCGCTGAAAATTTCCCGCCTGACAGCCATAACCATCAATAACATCAAAACCGATTGTTTCCAGAATCAATTTGATCTCGGAAAAGGTATAGTACCGATTTGAACAGTGCAACTCCTCTGGTTGGCCATTTTCATTGATAATTTTTTCGGTCCAATAGCCCATACAGGTCTTGGGATCAAAATAGGAGTCCTGCTCCGGATGGCGAAAAATGTAGGAGGCATTCAAAACATTCAGCAATAACTTGCCGTGGCTTTTCAGCGATGCATACATATTCGTTAATATAGCTGTATTTTCGACATCACTATTCATGATACCAAATGCGCCCTCGCAAAGTGAAAATGCAGCATCATAGTACAGCGGAAATTGCACAGTACGGGCATCGCCATGAACAAATTCGACCTCAACCCCCGCCGCCGCGGCCTGTTCGCAGGCCAGTGCAATCATGCGGGGTGAAAAATCCAGTCCCGTGACCAAAAGACCTCGCCGCGCCAATTCAATGGCATGACGGCCAGGCCCACACCCCACATCAAGGATTCGCTGTCCAGCCGTAAGTTGCAGCAACTGCACCATAAAATCCACCTCCTGCACCGTTCCGCGTGTGAAGGGGTAGGCCAGATAGTTTCGGCCCAATTTTTCAAACAATTCTAAATACCATTGAGCTGTGATCTGGCGCATCATTCGGTCTCCCTTGTTGGTGCCAATCTATTACCGCTGCGGCGCCCTTGGTCGGCGAGGCCGCGCGTGCTCACATCAGAACAGTTTTAATTGTGAATCCATCGCCGGCAGCTCATTTTCGCGAGATCGCTCCTTGAGCTGTGCCTGGCGTTGTTGTTTCAGTGCCTCTTCGATATCAAATAAAAATCGCGAAGGCCGATTGTTTTTACGTTCCCCAAACAAAAAGCGGCTTTTGGTGTGCAAAAGAATCAAACGCTGCTTGGCGCGGGTCATTCCGACGTAGAACAACCGCCGCTCTTCCTCAATGTCATTAGCAGGAGCCTGCGGGTGGCGATAGGGAATCAACCCTTCCTCACAGCCGGCAATAAAAACGATGGGGAACTCCAGGCCTTTGGCGGCATGAAGCGTAAGCAAAGTAACTTTTTCGGCTCGCGGATTGTGGACATCGGTCTCTTTTTGCAGAGCAATTTGATCTAAAAACTCTGTCAAATTCATCGGCGCGGCATTGGCATTTTGCAACAGGAGTTGCCAGTAATATTGCCGCCGGCGGTCATTTTTATAATATGAGAGTAGGCCGAATTGCGTCAATATCCGCTCGATAATGTCGCCGACCGGAGCATGGGGAACCAAAGCCATGACCTCTTTCATGCGGCTAACCCAACGTTCGATCGGTTGCTTCTGAACTTCGCTTAGCGGCGCAATTTGACGACAGCGTTGCATCGCCTCCCAAAGCGAAAGCGCATTGCTGCGCTGGTAGCTCACCAGTGATCGTAGGGTCGGTTCGCCAATGCCAGTTGGCGCGATGTGAATTACCCGCTGCAGATCCCAGTCCGCCCGTGGATGTTGGAATACCTTTAGAAACGAAATGATTTCTTTCACTTCGGGGATTTCATAAAACGGCTGTTCGCCGAGCGTCTGGTAAGGAATCCCGGCGCGAAGAAAGGCCTCTTCCAATGCGGCAACCTGAGCGCCCAACCGGTACAACACCGCGATTTCCGAGAACCCGGCGCAGCTTTGGGACTCCTCGTCACCCGCACGACCAGAATCCACCGAAAAGAAACTGGTGGCGCCCATCATCTTCTCGATCTGATGCACAATGGTCTCGGCCTCGGCCTTTTCGGTCGGCGTCTGAAAGATGTCGATTCGCGTTCGTGAGACCAGGGGCGACCACAAATTATATGGCTGATGATCGGGATTTTTGGAAATCACTTGAGTGGAGGCCTTAAGAATAGTCGACACTGAGCGATAGTTCTTCTCCAGCCTAATAACGCGGCAATTTGGAAAATCCTGTTCAAATTGCCGGAAGAAGCGCCGATCGGAGCCGCGAAAGCCATAGATCGCCTGGTCGGGATCGCCAATCGCACAGATGTGAGTCGCCGACGTCGTTAGCAATTTCAGCAATTCATATTGAGGCTGATTAATGTCCTGAAATTCATCAACGAAAATCCATTGAAATCGTTGCTGATATTTTTGTTGAATTGCCGGATACTCTTGAAACAGACGAATGGGCATCAAAATCAAATCATCATAGTCAAAAGATTGCTGTGCCTGCAGCATCTGCTGATATTGTTCGTACCAGGAGTTGAATTGCTCTTGGCTTGACGAGGCTGCTCTGTTTTCAGAACTGCAAAAGGAAAAACTGTTTTTGAATCGAGAAATTTGATCGGCCAGCGACCGAATTTCTTTCAGCCCAAGTGTCGGAGCGATCATTTTTAAGACGCTTACAACATCATTTTCTCCGTAGATCAAAAATGAGGATGGATAATTCAGCCGCTCCGCCTCCTGCCTCAAGATGGAGGCCCCCAGAGCGTGGAACGTTTTAATGGTAACGGCTTCGGCAACTGCTTTGTCGAGAATCGCTTGCAATCGCTCCCGCATCTCCTGGGCGGCACGGTTGGTAAAAGTAATTGCCAGCACCTGATCTGGCGGCACGCCTTTGTTTTGAATCCAAAAGGCAATACGCTGGGTGAGGGTATGCGTTTTGCCAGTGCCGGGACCAGCAGCAATTAACAAAGACGTTCCGACATATTCCACCGCTTCCTGCTGCCGACGATTGAGGCCAGTTTCGCCTTCATCATCGGGTTCTGACTGTGTCGTAATCACCGCATCCGAAGAAAGATCCCCCGGAGATTGGGACTGACCATAAGCGAATTCCTGATCTTTCATCACTGACGGCACTGGTTGCTCGATTGCGCCTGGCAGCACCGAATTATCATCATTAAAAAAGATCGGCTGGGCTGAAAACTGTCGCCGCTCATCGTCCGAAAATAGTTTAATGATGCCAAATTCACCATCATAGCCGGCGGCAATCTGTACTTCTTTCTGACGCATGCGACGAATTCCCTCAGCCAATAAGCTTCCTCCAGCTCGTTGCAGTTCGATAAGCGGAATTTCGGTGAGGATATTTATTTCCGAACCAAACTGCCGGAGCAGCTTTTCCAATCTTGTAGCTACCGCTTTGGTGCCCACGCCGACACCGGATATTTCGGCCAGAACTTCCGGCAGCGGTATCAGGCTATAATAAGGCTTTGCAGTAGGCGGTTGGGCGCCGAACGGTCGATCTGCCAATGCTTCTACTCGATTCAAGACGCCGACGGTTACCTTCTTGCCGCAGACGGGACAGAGACCCTGATGGCTGGCAGTCTCCGCCGGCGTTAGCCGCACCTGGCAGTTCCGGTGTCCATCCAGATGGTACTTGCCCTCTTCCGGGAAAAATTCGATCGTGCCCAAAAATTGTTTAGCATTTTGATCCTTCATTGCCGCCAGCATGCCTGAAAACGAGAACTCGCAATCGAATAAATTTGCCTCTCGCCCCAGCTTTGCGGGGGAATGGGCGTCCGAATTGGAAACCAGGGTGAATCGATCCAGTTGGGACAGCATCCAATTCATCGGCGGATCTGATGAGAGACCGGTTTCCAGCGCGAAGATCTGCGGCGTCAAGTCAGCAAAGCAATCCGCAATGGAATCGAAGCCCGATTTTGACCCCAGCACGGAAAACCAGGGTGTCCAGATATGAGCCGGAATCAGAAATGACCATTCATGCGATTGCAGCACCAATTCCAGCAGGTCTCGAGCATCGAGTCCCAGGATGGGTCGGCCGTCGGAGCGGATATTGCCGATTTTTTCCAATGTTACCTGAAATTTTTGGGCCACCTCAATCGAGGGAAAAAAGACGACATTATGAATTTTGCGGACGTGATCGCCCTTTTTGTAAATATTGCTAATTTCGCCCGACAGCACAAAGCGAACCTCACTTTGACATGCCGCCGGGATGGTAGCATTCATAGGGCGTGCATATTCCGCCTTCAAACGAAAGAACCCCGGCTCGGCGGGCTCCAATTTGGTTTTGATTTCATCCAGCCAGCCAGGGTGCGTGATATCACCGCTGGCAACCACCTGAATGCCCTTTAGCTGTGCCCAGCGGTACAACTGCTCAAACGTCAGATCTCGGCTCGTGGCTCTGGAATAATGAGAGTGAATATGTAAATCAGCAATGAATTTCATATAAAACTTGGGATACCGTTTGTTCAGATTTGATTAATTGCATTTGCTTAAACTTCTAAGTCAGATTAAACTGAATGATGTCATTCCGAACGAAACGAAGTGGAGTCAGGAATCTGTGTATTTCAAGATTAGCTGGTTTAATAAACAGATTTCTCTCCGCCAGTTGGTGGATCGAAATGGCACATATTTGTTGATGAATTTCATAAATCTGACTCAGTAGAACTAAGTAATACTATAAATAAATAAAAGGAGAAAGTCAAGAAGATTATGGGAAAAGGTTGACGATAATTTGTCTAATCTGTCGAGCGGAAAAAAAGCTATCTCCTAATATCGAAATAGCAATTTCGACAAACCAAAAATCTAACTCATGGCAATAATGAGTGTCTGAGCAAGGCCATCAAGTCGTTATTACGACAAGATCATTTTTTCGATCTTAATCTGGCGGATTGTCTCCATAGGATGTAACCAGTAATGAGAATCGCAATCACCAAATTAGCCACAAAAATGGTGTTCCAGAAAGTGACATTGTAAAAAATTTTAGCCAGTCGTACCCTAAAAATAAGGATAAGGACTCCTAAAAGCGCATAGATAAGTGCATAGATATAGTACAGGAAAATATTGCCATGATTATAGTCCTCGAACAGCGCTCTCAGGATAAAGAACAAAAGTGCGCTGCATAGTAGTCCAAATAAGATTGGCAATAGCATGGCATTGGCTCCTTAATTTTTGCAGCAGTTCCAATTGTTCAACAACCATTTTTTAAGAATCCTGTGCGACAAATGGAAACTCATTGATGGGATAATGGGCAGTGGTTACATTCAGTAGGTGGAGAGCGGCGCAATACGATAAAGCATCCGGGTCCATCGGAAGCGGTCAATTATCATTGCGTTTTGAACCTCGCAATCCAATCGATGCTCAATCTTAGATGCAATGGAGTGGGCAGCCCCGTGATTTGGGTACTTGCCAGCAGTGACGAATTCCCGTCAATGTCAGGCTTCAGTGACGTTTAAAGAAAGCGACCACCTCCTTCCAATTTTTTGAACGTGTAAGAATTGGCAAAAGAAGTGCACTCATAATATAGCCAGAATTTTTTAAAAGTCAAGTCGATTTTTTCTTAAAAGAAATCTAGTGTGAACCATCACTGGGAGGACTCAAAATCATCTTGAGCTGCCAATTGTCGATGGGCAAAAGCTATATGAAAGTTTTTGTCGACATCAAAAGAAAACCTTGACATCGAGAAAATTTATTTTTATATTTGCCGCTTTGTTTTTAAAAATGAAATTCGGAAAAATTGGCTGTTAGGCATATTCATTGAAACTTGACCCATATCACAGCTAATTTTCCGGAAAAAAGTTACATTTGACCAACAAAAAAGGAAATCGATTGTACCCACGAATAGGTGAATACAGGGTCAACCTTTTTTCAGTCATGATCAAAAATGAAACCTAAACTGAACTGAGTCGTTTAAAGCAGAAGTTT
The DNA here is from genome assembly GCA_034505795.1 of Candidatus Zhuqueibacterota bacterium. Lineage (GTDB taxonomy): Bacteria > Zhuqueibacterota > Zhuqueibacteria > Thermofontimicrobiales > Thermofontimicrobiaceae > Thermofontimicrobium_A. The sequence continues at coordinate 21,556 of JAPDQM010000003.1, read as the reverse complement.
TTTAGCAAGAGCGATTTGAAATAACAAAAAATCAATATTTATCACCAATCGAGACCATAATTAGTTGTTCAATTACATAAGGAGAAATCAGGATGAAGAAAGAGAACCTACTTTACAAGCACATCCGATTGCCATTGAAAATTTTGTTAATCGTCTTCATGTCAATTACGGTGATAGGATTTACCTATAAGTATTTTGACACGACAGATGAAACAAAAAAGAAAATGAGCGATCTGGAACGTTCTCTGCAAGACCTGAGAGCTGCGATGAGTGTGGATAGTGTGCGGCAATACAACATCCAGAAGATCATGGCGATTATTGACAAATACAACAAAACGATGTCGTCGGTTGAGAAATACGAGATTGCGAATGAGATTTATAACATGAGCCTGAAGTATACCAACCTGGATGTTGATTTGATCTGCGCCACAATCACACACGAGTCGGCTAAAACCTGGGATCCGAAGGTCATTTCGCAAGCAGGAGCCATTGGTTTGATGCAGATCATGCCGGCAACTGGCATGTACCTGGCTGAATACGAAGACATCACCTGGACCAGCCCGGAAGAAGTGCTGATGAATCCCATTTACAACATCCGCATGGGCACTCGCTATCTGTCGACGCTGGTTTCTTATTACGGCGTGGATGGCGGCCTGGCTGCATACAACGGCGGTGAGAAACAGGCAGCCCTTTGGCTAAAGAAGAATAAGCAAAAAGGCATCCTGTGGGCGGAAACCGAAAACTATATCCCCGCAATCATTAAATTATGGGATCAATATCGAGAAAAAGCGCTGTAACGACAACAGGGTTTGACATCGAAAAGGCTACTCAGATGAGTAGCCTTTTTTATTTGTCAGAGCAATTGAATATTCTACTGACCGGTCGCTGGCAGCGACCGGTCAGTTCCATTAACTATTTTGCTGGCGACGCTTGCGGAAATAGTCCCGTGCCAGATCATTCCACAATTGGCTCCAGGTCATCTCCGTATTGGCCCGAAGGGGCACATAGCATGCGCCGCAGGTATTGCTTTTCGTGAAGTTCGTGACCAGGGCTTGCCGATTTTCAAAGCTCACTTTGTGCATAGCACACGGCGCCAGCGCACCATCCGGATTGACGACCAGATGGCGATAGCCGGTGCGACAGTGGGGGATGTAATTGGTCTCAAAGAAATCGATCATCCGCCGAAAGACTGCCTCGGTATTCACAATCGGTGCGCCCTGCCGCCGCATCTCGATCAATTTTTCAATCTGTTGGCGCAGCAGTTGTAACTCTTCTTTTGTCTTTAATGAATGAACATCGCTCTGGGTGCGCAACTGAGTATAGGAGCTGAACGTCAACGAGGCGCCCCAACGAAAGGCTGTTTTGGCAATATCCAGCAGGTAGGGCAGGTTTTCTCGTCGAATGACGGAAATCATCGCAATATCATGATAGCCCAGAGCGGTCATGCGAGGGACGATGTCTGAAAGATGCTTGAACAGACCGGGAATCTGGCGATTTTTATCATGACGCTCATCCGGCATATCCAAGGAAAATGAAAATTGATCGACACCAGCCTTCTTAAGCTCCACATACTTTTCCACTGTCATTAACGAAGCGTTGGAAACAAAGGCAATCATGGGCAATGTTCCATGACTTCGAAACAGCCGGACCACTTCGAGATAGTCTTCGCGCAACAATGGTTCGCCGCCTGAGACTTGAGCAAACAACGGCTTCAATTGGCGATAAATCTGGTCAAATTTTTCAGGTGGTGCCAATTTTTCGTTCGGGATGATCCCGTCCTTATCGCAATGGGAGCAATTGGCATTGCAAGAATGGGTGATTTCGAACGATATCGCCAATGGTTTTTTCAAGAGCAAATTGGCAACCCCACGCGCAAACAGCCGGCGCGCAAGCCTTGGCGAAATATTTTTCATATATTTTCCTCTCCTTCCGAATGAAATGCAGTCAGTCATGGTTATCGGCCGCACCAACTATGGTGTTAGAATCATCGGCTGCTTTTTATAACCCCCTAACTTTCCAATTTCAACAAAAAATTAGAATTTAAAATTCTTCTATCTTGAATTTGGTGGTCAGATTTTGAATAATCAACAGTGATTCCGATGCGCTCCAATAAATCCAGCAAGAGAACACCATGTTCATTTTTTTAGTTTCACGGTCAATTTCGCTAACATATCGCTGGTCATTGTTTCCAGAGTGAACTTTGGCTGCCAGCCCCATTCTTCTCGGGCAGCACTATCGTCCAGGCTATTGGGCCAGGAATCAGCGATGGCCTGACGAACGGGGTCAATTTGGTATGTGATTCTGAATTCGGGTATATGTTTTTGAATGGCGCAGGTGATGGCTTCGGGATCAACGCTCATGGCCGTCACATTAAATGCATTGCGATGTTTCAATCGCTTCGGATCGGCTTCCATTAATGATATCGCGGCGTGCAGGGCATCGGGCATGTACATCATGTCCAGAAAAGTGCCTTTCTTCAGGTAACAGGTGTACTTTCGATTCTTGATGGCCTCATAATAAATTTCGACGGCGTAATCTGTTGTTCCGCCGCCGGGCAGAGTTTGATAAGAAATCAGGCCCGGATAACGCAACCCTCGAGTGTCAAGGCCAAAGCGATAAAAATAGTAGTCGCACAACAATTCACCAGCGACTTTGGTAACGCCGTACATCGTCTTAGGACGTTGAATCGTATCCTGTGGCGTCCGATCAGGCGGGGTCGTAGGGCCAAACGCGCCAATGGAACTGGGGGTAAAAACGCTGCAGTGGTATTCGCGAGCAACTTCCAGCACATTATAGAGGCCGGTGATATTCACCTGCCAGGCAAGTTGCGGTCGGGATTCAGCCACCGCCGAAAGAACAGCCGCCAGATGATAGATCGTATTTATTCGGTATTGCTTCACAATTTCGGCAAGCTTGCCAGCATCAAGACAATCCAGGATATGAAATGGACCGGCGGTCTGCACATTTCCATTGGGATTGGGTTTGATATCCGAAGCGATTACTTGATCAGTTCCATACACTTTTCTCAATTCAACTGTCAATTCAGAACCTATCTGTCCCAGAGCACCGGTTACCAGAATCATTTGTCGCATTGTACCTCCATGCTTTTCATTTTACAATCGAAATACCGAACCATGTTGATTTATTTATGCAATCTATTCTCATCATGTTAAGACCAGTGACAATTTATCCTCATGAAATGCATGCTAAGAGTTTCCATTCATATCCTGTATTTATGAATCATATTTTCAGAGCAGATAAGTTTACCACGGCCATGTCCCTGCTTCCTGCTGAGTCATTCCAACGGATCATCGTTTTTATTTGGCTGATCCAAATGCAGCCCTAAATCTATTCTTATTATTGGAAAAAATCAATCTTTTTTTGCAGGCAGCAAATATTTTTATTTGGTTAGTATTACCGACACAGTTTTCTGGGGAGATAAGAAAAATTTGGCAAATTGAAATCACCAATGCAAAGATGATGCGTCAGTCTGAATGTATCCGCCAGTTGGTGGATGGAGAAGCCCTCTCCATTGACCAAAGGATATATTTGACACTCTGGCAGTTGGCAATTGGCGTCGACACAAATATTTTTCGCGTGCAGAGCAGCAGCGGACGCAAAGCTGCGCCGAGCGATTTTAGTAACTTCACTCACCAAAATACCAAATTGTCAAACATAAAAAAATCTCTGCTGTCGCAGCGCCTCTGCATTATCACTTGGATCGGAATATTCAAATTTTAGATTGACGCACATGACCAGTTGATGGAGAAGTGAGGAATTGGTATTTATTGATGACTACAAAATGGAACGATTTCGCGTTCCGCTCGAAATGATTCGCAAATGTGAAGTAGGTTACTCTGATGAAGTAGTATTAGGATCGAGAAAAGAAAAAAATAAATATTCAGACGGGTGTTGAAAAATAACATGAAAAAATCAATGGCCTATTATTTTCGCCAGTTGAGCACTACGCCGAGATGCACTCTGCGGCCAATATCGTAAGCACCGGGATCGCCCAACTCGCCACCGATTCGGCCGTCCGAGGCAATCCACAATACATTGAATTTATCCAATAAATTGCGCACATCCACATAGGTCTGAAGCGATAGATTTTTTCCCAGCAACCAATTTTTGAATAATTTGACATCGACGTAAGAGACGGTTCGCATTCGAGCGTTATTCGGCTTCATTTCGATGTTCAGGTCAGGGACATAGCCGGTACGGGAAGGGTAATACGTGTATGGTCGTGGGGAATGCCAACGCCAAAGCAAGTTTAGGCCCAGTTGATTGGGAATGCCAATAAAGACATCTCCCACCAGCGTCTGCCGCTGGTCCCAGCTCAGATAAAACTCTTCATTGGGAACTGCAAAGCCCCAGACAAAATAATTCAGCCCCTGATCGATGCTGCCGCTTAGTCCTTTGGCGGACATGTGGCTATAGCTGATTTTCCCAGAGACATAATGGGCATATTTTTTTTCGAGCAGCAGCTCAAAGCCGCTGGCCCGTCCGCCGGCCAGATTCACGAATTGCGTATAGCCATCATCTTCGGCTTTGCTATCAGAGGCTAAAAACGTTTTCGTATCGATCAGCCCGGAAATTTCTTTGTTAAAATAGGTGAACGACACCAACCACGCATCCCCCAAGGTACGTTTGTAGCTAAGCTCCAGTGCTCGAGTTCGTTCCGGCTTTAGATCGGGATTGCCATATAACGCCTTAATGCCTTTTTTCAGATCGAAATTCAAACCGGTAAACATGTAATCGAACATCGGCACCTGGAAGAAGAAGCCATAGTTGATAAAAAAGAAATCGTTTTTCGTGATGGGAAATGAAAATCCGAAGCGTGGGCTCAGTTGGGATTTGATCGAGGCTGGCGCCCAGCCTTTGATCTCCTGCTTATAATCTTCGGCTGTGATGGGAATCCATTCGACCACCGGGCGTTGGGCTCTGGGATTGAGGAATTCATACCGCAAACCCAGGTTCATCACCACAATGTCATTATCCACTTTGTTCTGAATAAAAAATGCGCCTTGATACGGTCGATAATGATAATAGCTGCTGAAATTGAGCAACTCTCGATCTAACAGCGGCTTGCCCCAGAATGATTTTTGTGGCTCATACTTGACCAGGTCATTTTCTAAATCAAAATATTGCATCTCAAAGCCCATCTTGAACTGCGCAATGCGGTGGTACTGGGTCGTAAAATCGCCTTTAGCCAGGTAGCTGATCTCTGTCGCATCCTGCCACCAGAGGCGATTACCCGAGAAAACGAAATAGTACCAGGGCAGTTCATACTGGAACGGCTGCATGGCTTCCACATCGCTTTTATCTCCCTGCCCGAGCTTGTGCTGAAGCTGGAAGCGGCTGAAGTTGAGTGAATAAAAGCTATAAGGCGAAAGCGTATGCACGAACGTAGCGCTCAATCGTAGGGACCGTTTCGATTGCGGGGGCAAACCTGCCAGATTGTAGCGCCAGCGATATTCATAAGGCCTGCTGCCCCAATCGGAAAAAATTGCTTGAGTGATTAGCCGGATGTCATGGGTAAGATTAAAATTGAGTTTCGCCAGGAGATTGATGTTTTTCTCCATGGGGGAATCAAAGTATCGGCGCAGGTCTTGCCACCATCGCGTGTCAGAGACTACAATATTTGAAGAGAGAAAGTAGCTGATTTTATCATAATAGATAGGACCGGATAACATCAATTCCCATTCACTGCGCTTGTTGCTTTCCTCGATGCCGATATGATCGTCTACAAAACGAGTCCAGATCTCTCGCGAGGCTCCCCCTGATTTGGTGACGATATTAATGATACCGGACATCGCATTACCATATTCCGCACCAAAGCCGCCGGTTTGAACCGTCATTTCCGCGACCGATGCTTGTGGAATCTCGGAACCGGCGCCGCCTTCCATGGATTGCTGAATTGGCAAACCGTCCACGAGATACAGGACTTCGGTTACACGTCCCCCCCGGATGTGCAAATCCGATGTCACTCCGGGTTGCAGTGCGACAATATCTTTATAGGAATCAACCGGCAGTTCATTCATTTTGGAGCTACCGACCGAATGCGTGGTGCCAGTGATGTCTTTTGAAATCAAGGGTCGTTCGGCGGTGACGACAACTTCCTGGCCGAGAGCGACGACGCTTTCGATCATCTCAATTCTGACTTCAGTTTTTAAATCCATGATGATGCGGACATTTTCGATGATACAGGGCTGGTATCCCATCATCGTTGCTTTCACCTGATAAACGCCAGCCGGCACATGATACACCACAAATTTGCCCGCTTGGTCTGTCGCCGCACCGAAGTTGGTGCCAATGATGACGACATTGACACCCGCCAGGGGTTGGCGGCTTTTCTGATCGATAACCTCGCCCTTCAATAGACCAGTAGTGCCTGCCTGAAGAAAAGGCACCAGTGAAAAAATTAAGGCAATGCCCATTAAGATAATTTTAGATTCCCTGTTCATATTGCAATGCGCGCGTGATGGGGGGATTACTCCAGCAATTATTTCTTCAACCTATCGTAAATCGTCGACGCTCAAAACGGACATGGTGGGTCATTTTGTATTCGTCTTCCTTCCCGGCACCAGAATTTATTCTGAAAACCATCTGCTGGCATAAAATAATGAATTCTGAATTCAATAGTATCGGACGTTACAACGTGATAATTTTTGAATAACTGAACCTCAGCCTGCGCCAGGATGATTTTGGGTTGCAGGAAGGCTACGACGGTATCCACCGAAGCCAGCATGGTGGTGTCGCAATGGCGCCAGGGGATTCTCTCGGGCGGTATCGTACCTGGCACCAGCGTATCAAATTCAATGCAGTCGATCCAGATGGGTGTGTACAGATTGGTTTGATGAATACTTTTGCCGTTCATGTCGCGCTGCTCCCAGGTCAGACGGTTCCCGGTATAGAATCTCAATGAATCGCCCGGAGGGATCGTCAGATTTCGAGTGAACGATGTATCCGCATAAATTAGCTGTGCCCGCCAGCTATCCTCGGCGTTGGCCGACCAGATATTCACTTTTAGCACCAGCCACTTTTGACCTTCCATTGCTTCGTCAAAATCATTATAGGCAGTGATCTGAAATGGTACTTGCCATTGAGCCAGTCGCTCGAATTCTTGCTGTGACATCTGGTTCGGCGGCAATTTATAGCGATTATCCCAATTATTTTCTTGTGCAAAATCGAATCGATTATCTTTGATCCGCAATTTGACCTTTAAAATTTCGATGCGGCCGGGTCCTTGGGGAATTTTCTCGGCACAGCCACAAACCATACACCAGCTTAATACGAATAGCATCAGACGCTGTCGATTTTGATTGATCATTTTTACTGCTCGTTATTATTAAATTCCAAAAGTCAAAATCGCCAATTCCAAATATAATTTTAGATGTTGTAAGTTGGGAGTTCCAAAGCGCTATCTCAGAATCACAAACTTTCCGGTCGCTGTTTCGCCGTTATCCGTTTCCACGACAAATAGATACAAGCCATAGCTCACTTTCAAATGGCTGTGATTCAACAGATCCCAGAATTCATAATCAGTATTGGGATTTTCGTGCACCAGGGTCCGCACCTGGTCGCCGCTTAAGGTATAAATATGAATCTTGCATCGTGATGGCAAATGGACAAACTGGATTTTCGAATCATTGTGACTCAGCTCCCAGCCAGCCTCAACAATGTACGGATTGGGCACGACTTTGATTGCTTTTAAATCCGAACGACGGATCGGCTGTTGCTGCATCGCGGTAGTTTTAATGCGAAATTGATCGCCGGTCAGAAACGGTCGCTTCAACGCAATGTGGGCAACATCGCCAGGCTGAGGCGGAATATTGACCAGCCCCTGATATGTCGCATACGAACGCGAGCTGATCGTTATCCGCAGGGTGAATTTATGCTGATCAATAAACTCGTCCCAGATATAAATCAAATCGCCACTGCTCCAGCTATTCTTCAACGAATCGGTAGTGTCAGTGGGGGAATTATAAAAAATGTCCCATAAGCATTTTCTATTCAAGACGGTATTCCAGATTTCGAACGGAGCCGTCTTTTTCATGAAATGGCTGATTTCCAATCGATCAATGAAGCGAATGTCATATTCAAACGGATAAGGATCCCAGGTCAATTTGCTGCCAACGATTGTCCAGGTACATGGCGACGGCTCACCAGTCTCCAACTTGTACCAATACGTGCGGTCGTTAAGCACATCCATATTGTCGTAGCGCTGCACGATGAGCTGGATGCCATCAAAAATAATCCCCTCGCCACCATTGGTTTGCTGAACGTTGTCAAACATAGCTTTTTGGGCAGTCTCATCAAACAGATCGTACACCGCATACCCATACGTGGTATCCTCAAAGGTCAGCAGGTAATCATGTCCAGTCACCAGGTGCGGATCGATAATGATGGGCTCGATCAATCCATTGCCAGCGCTGGCCGCTAATTTTTCCACGGTGGCACTGGCGGCTGACCGATCAGAGGCTGACAACCCCGGAATGACTTTGACCAAATTCACATCCTTGTCAGGATCGATCCCTTTGGAACATTCCTTAAGCGGGGCAGCAGGGTAATGGTCGGGATTGAATTTATCATCAGTCAGGATGCCATGATCGTACGAGCAGACGCTGTACCAATAAGTAACGCCATTGGTAACCGTGGTGTCGGTCCAGGTGTGAAACAAGCCCGTATCGTCGCCCAGATATTGGTAGGGGTAAACGGTTTCAAACCCGTTGATGCCATTGTCAAGATCACACCGGGCAATGGGAACGAAATTGATAAATTTCCCGTTGTCATCATAATTTGGTTGCCCCCATTGGTTCGTGGCAGGATCCGATGTGGTCCGGTAAATTTTATAACCCTCAAAATCATGGTAGCCCGTGAGAAAATCGGGGGCCGTCTCTGCCGAACGATCCCAGTATAAGGTCACTTTTCTGTCGTGAGCGACGGCCCTGAGATGGGGAGCCGGCGGCGCTGGATCAAAATTGTATCCGTTAGTGACAATTTTGCGGGCGACGCGGGCCGTGGCTTTAAGCGCCTCTAAATTGTCGCCGACCATAATGCCAAACACAAAATGAAGCGTATCGCCACTCGACCAGTTGATTGGACCGCAGCTTAACAACTTTTGGGCATAGGTCAGTTTGACCTTATAGATAGGATTAAAGCCATAAGTAAAATAAAATTGGTTAATCCTCTCTGGCGAATCAAAATGGGTATCAAGATGGCCAGTTGAATCGGCAAAAAAGCCGTTAAGATTTATAATTCGTTTCAGTCCCGTTGTGTCCCCGGCTAAGAATTGATATTGTAGACGCTCTCTCACTGAAAATGCTTCAAAAGCAGCCTGACTTTCTTTCGCCGTTAAGGTATCCAATGCATTTTGATGCACAAAATGCCAGCCGGTCAACCCCAGTTCTTCATGGGGCTCATCGATTTGGCCATCACCATTATTATCAATATGATCATGGTCTGCCGCAGGCGTTTTTACCAACTGCACCGCAAAGCACTTACGCTCTGGTGTTATTATTGTAGGATAGCTATAACTCAAATTATAGGGAATAATATGATTCGATTCAACGTGATATTGGTTTTTGATAAATCCAGATTGAATGGCATATTTTAAATTGGTTTTATAATATAGGCCAATATACACATCATGATAATCCCAATTGCTGGTATTAATAATCAACAAATCAAAGAGAATCAGATTTGAGATGGCTCCGTCTTGAAACCCGACAATCTGGGCTAATACCTCGGCGCCAATCGGATAGCCGCGTTGCGGCCAAAATCGTGGATAGCCTGGATTAACTCGCGCAGGATAATATCCATCAGAAAGAGTCTTATCATCGAATGATAGGAATATATCCTGAGTACCAAAAAACGCACCATCCATCGGCTGACCAGTTGCAGGATCATTTCGCCAGCGCCCAGGCCATTTCCGGAAGCCAGTCAATGGATCCCGACCCCAGGTGGCTTCCAATTCTGAAGTCGGTGCCAGAATAAAATCAAATAAATGGCTTGGTGGGTAAATATCACTGTAGTGAAGATCTCCTGTGTAAAGAACATTTTCCGTCCCGATAATGGTTGACCAATCGGTTCCCGTGATAAACGGCTCGAAAATGGTTCCCGACACCGTAGAGCCGAGCGATAGATATTTTTGTGAATCCGCATGCCAAACTTTTGGCGCCCAGGGCCCATCCGGAATTCCAACCCACAGATCCAATAAGCTTAATGCGCCTTCCTTCCCTCCAAATACCCCATTGGGTAGATCTGGAAGAAACTCAGCCGGTGGACAAAAGCGGCCGTTATTTAAAAAACCAATTTTCAGGTCAGTTTTGTCGATTAAGCCGCCGATAAGCAATTCGCTCGCCTGATTTCCAGCCACTATTGTTTTGGAAGAATATTGTAGTAACTGCTGAGCATAATTTTTTGTCAAGTATGTCAGATCAACATTGATCCAGCTCACTATGAAAACAAAAATTAGCGTTGAAATTCGCATCTGGCGCATAACAGTGACCATTTTATTATTGGCCTAAAAATATAATTCTTGATTAAAGAAAACGCAAGCTTTTTCTGGCTAGAATGAAGAAAAAAATCTTGACAATTAATATATATAGATGCAATAAAAAAATATCCCATTGATGTAAGATGAGCATATCAGCAATAGGAGGATTTTATGCAACGAAAGAAATCATTAATAGCGCTTCTTTTGTTTCTTATGGCCCCATTGCTATTTGCCTTTCCCAGCGAATTTTATGATGAAGCAATTGATCAGTGGATAGGCGATAGTTGGTTCAACGAAACGTCCATCCAGCCTTCTACTAACAACGAGTTGTATTTAAGTTGTTTCGATTTAAATACCATGGCCCATCGTGTACAGATTCAAATATTCGACAACGATGATGGCATCCCAGAACATAATTTTTATTTTTATTTTACGAATTCAGGGAGTACGCCTACTTTTAGATTGGGCCAAAGTGACCATCAACATATCTGTCGAATTCAAGTTTGGGGGATTTCGCAATACGCGCAAACTGCGGGATATTGGAGTGTTTTCAGTTCAATCCAGGAATAACTAAATATTCCCTTCTTGATCAACCATATCTGATTTGAAAATTCAATGAAGAATGCACATCTTGACATTGAACCACCGCTGTCGATTGCAGCGGTGGTGCTTTATGCATAATTCATTTTGCTTTCAGGGCGTAAATTAGATTGTCTAAAAATCACAAACTTCCTGGTTGCTGCTTTGCCATTATCAGTCTCCCCCAAAAAACATAAAAGCTATAGATCACTTTCAAATGGCTGAGATTCAGCAAATCCGATAACTTATACTCGGTGGCGGGATTATTAAGCAAGAGTATTCGCTACTCAGCATATTAATGCAGACGCCTCAATTGCTGCCATCTGCTAATTTTAGCTCTGTTGTTGTCGCAAACGCTCCCCAATCTCGACACCGAAAACTTTAATCCCGAGCATAACACGAAAATCCCGCTTCTCGAATCAGTTGCACCGCCTGCTGGCGTTCGGTTTCATTCTCAAATGCCAGTCGAATCGTGCCCCCTTCCCCCTCGCGCACCTTTAGCACTTCGATATCTTTGATATTGATGTTGTTTTTCGCCAGTACAGCGGAGAACTTAGCAATGACGCCAGGTTCATCTTCGACAGCAATGGAAACATCATACAAGGGACGAATAAAACCCTTGCTATCCTTCGGGATGGCCAGCCGGGTAATGGCCGCTTGATTGAAATACGTTTCCAGCGTCTCTTCCTGCAACAATTTTTTGATGCGCTGGAGCTCAGCTATATATTCATCGATAAAATTGGCAATTTGCTCTTTATTGGTACGACAGATATCTTTCCAGACTGAAAAGGGACTGGAAGCGATGCGGGTCATGTCCCGAAAACCGCCTGCGGCTAATTTTAAATAATTGGCATCTTCCTGATGAAAGCGGGCAATCAAATTGACCAGCGACACGGCGGCAAACTGCGGCAGGTGGCTAACCGCTGCAATAATGCGATCGTGCATCTTTGGAGTCAGCATAAGAATTTTGGCGCCCATTCCTTCCAGCAATGCACCCAGCTTGCGGACGATTTTATCTGGCACTCGATGACCCGGCGTGATCACCCAAATGGCATTTTCGAATAAAAAGGGATCAGCCGATTCGATGCCTCGCGTCTCAGCTCCGGTCATGGGGTGGGTGCCTAAAAAATATTTGCCGTTCACAAAATGTTTGTTGGCCTCATTGACAATAAATTCCTTGCTGCTACCCACATCACACACCAGTGCGTTAGCTGGAGCATATTTAGCGACGATCGGCAGCAGGTCGATGATTTGCTGAACCGGCGTACAGAGAAAAATGATTTCGGCATCTTTCACTGCCTTCTCGATCTCGGCACTATTAAAACCCTCGATGATGGCGCCACGCTCCAGCGCTCGATGAACAATGGAAAACTCATCCACGCCTACGACCGTGTCGCATAGTTTACGGCGCTTTAAGGCCAAGCCGATGGACCCTCCAATCAAGCCCATACCTATGATGGCAATACGACAGTACTTTTCCATAGTGATCTCCTGCGTTCGTTTTGAAAATAGAGCCTAATTCAGCTCAGGTTATGCAATAACCATAAAGACGTTAAGCCACAAAAGCCTATTGGTCCTATTGCTATTTCAAGAACAGCTTTTGTCAATCGCAATTGTTGCAACTGAAATTCTGGGTGCTCTGCTCGTCCTGGTGGCTAAAATTTTTCTCAATTGCATTATAGGGGTTTATCATCCCGATGACGGTTCGGGCATTGAATTGCCTAAATTGGCTCGTCCCTGAAGCCGCAGTTCGGCAACCCAAATAATGCAGTAACGTTTTCGTTTTGAATAAAATAGACATTATGGTCCAAGATAGAACCACCTGAACAGTAGAAAACCAGCGTTACCGAGAAACCACGAACTTCCAATCCCGGCCAGGGGAATGGTCGCAAGTGCCGTCTGCTCGTCTTGAAATCTGATTGAAAAACGTATCAGACGGTCCGGCCAATGGCCCAGGCGATGACCTTCAATTCTTCCATTAACCGCTGAAATTGATCTGGAAAAAGCGATTGCGGACCATCGGACATGGCTTTATCAGGGTCGTGGTGCACTTCAATGATCAAGCCATCTGCGCCCGCGGCAATCGCCGCCCGGGCCATGGGAGCGACAAATTCACGCTTACCAGTACCATGACTGGGATCAGCAATAATGGGCAGGTGGCTCAGCTTTTTGACAATAGGAATGGCTGAAATATCCAGCGTATTCCGGGTGTAGGGTTCGAATGTACGGATGCCACGTTCACACAGCACCACCTTGTAATTACCGCCGGACATGATGTATTCCGCGGCCATCAAAAATTCCTCTATGGTCGCTGACATGCCCCGTTTCAGGAGCACCGGTTTATCCGTATGGCTCAGCGCCCGCAAAAGTGGGAAGTTTTGCATGTTTCGGGCGCCGACCTGAAACATATCGATATAGGGATAAATCTGGTCGATCTGGCTCGGCTCCAGAATTTCGGTGACGATGGGCAGTTTGAATTCGTTGGCGGCCTGGCGCATCAATTTCAAACCATCCATGCCCAGGCCTTGAAACGCGTACGGCGACGTGCGAGGTTTGAAAACCCCGCCACGTAGAATGGTCGCACCAGCCTGCGCCACAGACTGACTAATTTTGTAAATTTGTTCTTCGCTTTCAATGGCACAGGGACCGGCCATGACGATAATGCGATCACCACCCAGTTGAATACCATTGAAGCTGATGACTGAATTCTCCGGATGAAAGGTGCGACTGCATAGCTTGTATGGCTCCATGATGCGCACGACATTGAGCACACCATCCATATTTTCGAAGTCGCGAATATCGACCACCGAGGTGTCGCCGATAGCGCCCAGAATGGTGCGAATTGCGCCATCGACGCGATGGACCCGCAATTTAGCTGCGTTGAGCTTCTCTTCCACCGCATTGATCTGCTCTGCGGTGGCTTTTTCTTTCATAACGATGACCATAGCTTTATCCTTTCTGAGTTTGCTGAAGGTTTCGACAGGATTGGATGATGAGGAGGAAAATATCTTGAAGCTGCTGATTCGGCAACGGGCCACGATTGGCTGCGGCAACCCGCTGCAGGACGGATTGTTCCCGCTGCGGATCGTAAATCGGTCGATTCAACGCTCGTTTCTGTTGCCGTATCTTCAGGCTGATCTGCGCCCGCTGATTCAGCAGGTCCACCAATGTGGTATCAATTTCATCGATCTGTTGTCGCAACTCTTCTAAAGACATATTCCACCTCATGAAAATAAAAAACCCACTGCTTCATCAAAAGGAGTGGGTCGGAAGATTCAAATAAAAATTTAGCGTAATTTCATCCGCCCACTGCTTCTGAAATAGTAATAATAAAAAAAGTGCATGCTAAAATAATAAGAAAAACCGCTTGTTTTGATTTTAGTGTTCATATTCCTCTACCAGTAAAAAAGCATGGGCTTAATATACAAATATTTTTAAATATGTCAAGTGAATTTTTGGGAAGTATAAAAAATCTATTGGCCGCAAACGAGACACATGTATTGTTTGGTAAGCAATAGTGACGAAGCAGCGAATTTGCAGAAAAAATATTTATTCTTTTTGTTCCAATGACCTCTGAGTTAATGCCATTAAACATCCGGCAGCCGTTACAACCAGCGAAAAAACACTGTGAAAATCAGCAATCCAATGAATACAGCCGAACTCAATGAGATTTGGCTCATAATTTGCTCCACTAATCCCGAATCGGCAATTGCTTTGACTTGACGATATAATCAAAAGACATAATCATTCAACCATCGTATTATTTGATGAGCAAATCATGATCAGGCAAAGTTGCATTGGAATCCTCATTCTGTTTGCATTAAGCTGGCAGGGTTGCGCGACGCTGACTTACCAGCAAAGTCAGGCGCGGTTGGAGCGGGAAATCGCCGAATACGAGGCACGCCTCCGCAACAACCCTCGCGATTTCGAGGCGCTGCGCGACCTGGGCGTGTGCTATTACGAACTAAACCAATATGGCCAGGCCCGAAAATATTTATTGCAGGCTTTCAAACTAAATCCTCGGGATGGCAAGACAATGACCTATCTGGGTTTGACGTTGGAGGCTGAAAACAAGGAACGGGTCGCCCTGCTGGTCTATAAGCGATTTACCAAAGTTCCCAGGCTTTCGCCCTATCGGCAAACCATGGCCATGCGTTATCGCTTGCTCCACCGACACATGATCCAGGCTGAAATGCGTCAACTATTGAAGCAAGAAGAGAACTTAAATCCTGCCGCTGTGCCAGCGAATTCCATTGCAGTTTTTCCATTCACCTATCAAGGCAAAGATCAGAAATTTTCAGCACTGGGTTTGGGTTTGAGTGAGATGATGATCACCGATTTGAGCCAAGTGCCAGGGCTCATGCTGGTGGAACGGGTGCGGTTGCAGGCGTTGTTGGAGGAGGTGGCATTAGGCCAATCCGGCCTGGTGGACGAAAGTACTGCCCCGCGGTTTGGTAAATTGCTCAGTGCAGCCAAAATCATTCATGGCAATTTCGATGTGCTTGCGTCAGAAAATCTGAGCCTTGACGTTGCGTACTGGGACGTGCTGAGCAATACAACGCCAGAGTTTAGCAGCAAGCAGGATGCGCTGGATAATGTATTCAAATTGGAAAAGGATATGGTGTTCCACGTTATCGCTGATATGGGCATCGAATTGACGCCGGAGGTGCGGGAGAAGATTCAGCGCATTCCCACTAAAAATATTCAGGCATTTTTAGCTTATTGCATGGGCCTGGAAAAGGAAGATGGTGAGCAATTCGAAGCCGCGATGCAATATTATCAATTGGCTGTGAAATTGGATCCGCAATTTCGTGAAGCCAGTGCCAAAATGGAAGAGAGCCGTACGATGTTGCAGGCTGATAATCTGCATCGCCCAGCTATCAAAGCAGACCATCCCGGCAAAAAAGAGCTTTCACCGCAACATGAATTGGTTCGCCAGCGATTGAGCCATCTGAACAATAGTTTAGGCGCCTATTTCATTCCGGGGCGAGAAAGCCGAGAATCCCCCCAGGAAGCGCAAAATTCAGGCGCTGAGATCTTTGATGATCTGCCATTGCCACCCAAACCACCGATTCGTCGCTAATGAGGTGCAGCTATGAAACAGCTTCGAACAACAGCGATCATATTTTTAGTAATCACTATTGCAGCAAGTTCATTATTCGGGCAAACGCGCAAAAATGTGGCCCAGCTTGGTCACTGGACGCAAGGCCAATGCCAGGCCATCGCCGTTGGCCAATATGGGTATATTGGCAATGACAGTCTGTTTATGATATTGGACATTTCTAAGCCAGCCACACCGGCGCCTATCAGCAGCCTGAAGCTGCCCGATCGGATCGAAGACATTTTCGTTATCAATGATCGGGCTTATGTTGCGCTGGGCTTTAGTGGCGTTCAAATCCTGAATATCACCAATCCGACCGCGCCGGCTTTGATGGGGAAATATCAAGGGGCAGAAGAACCGGCGTTCGGCGTGTGGGTCCAAAACAATTATGCCTATGTGGCTGCTGGCTATAATGGTCTAAAAATTATCGATGCGAGTTATCCACAGAACCCAACTCCAATCGGTACGGCGCAGATCCAGGGCGAGGCATTCAAGGTTCAGGTTATCGACAACCTCGCCTATGTGGCCTGTTCCTGGGGGGGGCTGCGGATTTATGATGTGAGTTCGCCATCAGCGCCGTATGAGCTTGGTTTTACCTACGGCCTGGGCGATGCCAACGATGTCAAAGTGGTTGGCCAATATGCCTATGTGGCCAATTTTGGCAATGGCTTACGCATTTACGATATTGGCGCGTCCCAGGTGCCCCAGGAAGTTGGTTATTTTGAGGTCATGCACGACGCCCGAGCAGTGGATGTATCGGGCAATTTGGCCTACGTTGCTAGCGGCGATACTGGTTTGTTTGTCCTGGATGTGAGCAAGCCCTACGCACCGATTGAGATCGGCTATTTCGATACGGGAAACCAGGCTCATGATGTGGCTGTGGCTCAGGATAAAATCTATGTGGCCGATAATCAGGGCGGTCTGTATGTTGTCCGTTTGGAAGCAGAGTTAGAACTATCGGCGCAAACATTGGATTTCGGAATGAGTCTCATCAACCAGCCGGCAATCGACACCCTCCGAATCAGGAATATTGGCAACACGGCGCTGCAGGTGGACAGCACGAAGATCCTGGGCGTGAATCCCTCGGACTTTGCCATCATCAGCGGGGGTGGAAATCAAGCTGCATTTACTATTCAGCCAGCCGATTCAGAAGTCGTGGTCTTTGAATTTCGGCCAGCATCGCAGGGAGTTAAAACAGCCTTCTATCTAATTTATGGCAACTCGCAAACCACTCCCGATACTGTGCGTTTGACCGGTCATGGCCGTTCACAATATTGGACCATTTACAATACTTCAAACTCCGGCTTACCTGACAACTGGGTTCATTGCATTGCAGTGGATGCAATGGGCCAAAAATGGATTGGTACGAATAACGGTGGACTGGCCCAATTTGACAATTCTAATTGGACCAGTTACAACACCTCAAATTCTGGTCTGCCCAATAATGATGTGCGCGCTATTCTGATTGAAGAAAATGGCAACCGGTGGCTCGGCACGTTTGGCGGTGGGCTGGCACGATGGAATGCCGCCGGCTGGACCATATTCAATTCTACCAACTCAGGGCTTCCATCCAATCAGGTCGTCTCGATTGCCATGGATGATAGCGGCCGCCAATGGATCGGTACCTTTGGCGGTGGTCTGGCCCGTTTCGATGGCACCAATTGGCGTGTTTATAATCAATCGAATTCCAATCTGCCCAATAGCGATATTATCTGCATCGCCAACGACAAAGGGAGCACGAAATGGCTGGGCACTCATGCCGGATTGGTTCGTTTCGATGGTCTCACCTGGACGACCTACGATACAGCCAATTCCGATCTGCCCGATCAGGAGGTGCGCGATATTGCCATCGATGAACAAGGCCGAAAATGGATTGCAACCTTTGGCGGTTTAGCCCTTCTGGATGGCAGCAACTGGACCATTTTCACTGCAGCCAATTCGCCTTTACCTTCCAATCGCATCATGACCGTGGATATTGATGGCGGCGGCAATGTCTGGATCGGCACCGATGGCGGCGGCCTGGCGCTTTTTGACCATGGCAACTGGTCGGTTTTCAATCCGATCAATTCGGGCCTGCCCAACGAGCGGGTGCGAGCGTTCGAAATCGAAAACGGCATCGATAAATGGATTGGTACTTATGACGGTGGCCTCGCCAGATATACCGAGCCGATCGGTACCGTCATTCCTCGATTGTTGATTTCGAAACCAATTCTAAATTTTCCCAATGCTGCGGTGGGCGATTCATCGCAGCAGGATCTGGAACTGATCAATAAAGGCAACGCCAATCTCGTGGTTCAGGGCCTGACCATTACCGGACCGGCTACCAGCGACTTCGCCATTGTCCATGGGGGCGGTGCTGCAACGATGATCCCGAATGAACGGCGGCATTTGTTCCTACGATTTTTACCCAAGGTCCCTGGCAATAAGACCGCCCGACTGATCATCACCAGCAATGCCGAAACCAGCCCTGATACGGTCATTCTAAATGCCATCGCCCCTGGTGCCAGAATCGCGGTCAACCCCGTCGCGATCACCTTCAGCCCGACCCTGGTGGGGGGTGCCAGAGTCGATTCCATTAAAATCAAAAACAGCGGTGCATCCAGACTCGATTTTGGACCCATGCACATCAGCGGTAACGACGCCAGACAATTTCAGGCTGACACGTTGTCGACATTCAGCCTGATGCCCGGGGATAGCCTATTTTATAAAATCCGTTTCGCACCCAGCACCGGGGGCAATAAGATCGCCCGGCTAAACATCCCCAGCAATGACCGGGATACGACGGTGGCACTGAGCGGCCTGGCGCTGGCACCAAAATTATGGGTTTCCCAAAATTATCTGGCATTTGGCAACGTCAATCTGGCCTACCCCAAAGTGGATTCAATTCGGATCAAGAATGTGGGCTCGGCGAATTTGGGCGTGGGACCGATCACCATCACCGGCGCACAGGCCAGTAAATTCTCTGTGAACACCAGCGCATTTTCATTGCTCCCCGGAGATAGCGCTTCACTAAAAGTAACTTTTCGAGCAGATTCAATCCAAAATTGCAATGCAACGTTGAACATCGTCAGCAATGGTGGGGATACAACCGTAGCGTTAACAGGAACGGGTGCCGCACCCAAAATCCTTGTCACGCCGCTTAATGTCTATTTTCAGCAGGTGCTCATCAATCGCGCCAAAACGGATACCGTTTCGATCCGCAACATCGGCAACATCGACCTGCACACCACAAGGATCAGATTGGTAGGCACCGATGCCCCTCGATTCAATGTCGACACCACGCGTTTTACGCTTGCGCCTGGCCAGATCAAAAAACTGCCCGTGCGCTTCACCCCAAATCGGTTGGATACCTTCGTCGTCACCTTGCGCATCGAAACTGATGGCGGCAATGAAGGCATTGCGCTCATCGGGGTCGGAGTGGCGCCTCTGATGACTATCTGGCCGACAACGGTCTCGTTTGGTACACTAAGCCTTGGCGATAATTCTATCCGCCAGGTCAAAATTCGCAATGTAGGCCAAGCACCGCTCACTATTTTTCAACAAGAGATCAGCGGTGTGGCGGCCAACGCGTTCTCTATTCTTGGAATCACAGGTAACCAGCCCGTTGCGCCAGCCGATTCATTAATATATTCACTGAGATTTTCGCCCAGCACTGCGGGTTCCAAATCCGCATTTTTGGTAATCACCAGCAATGCGCCCAGCAGTCCGGACTCGGTACATCTGACCGGGACCGGCATCCAGGCGGCCATTCAGGTCGAGCACGATTCTACTGTGGCCGCCGGCGATAGCTTGCACTTCAACATCACCACTGGATCAGGTTTTGTCCCAACTGTAAAGCGTCTTTATTATCGCCAGGCTGGTGAAATCAACTGGCATTATATCGAGTTGATGACCACCGGCAACAATTATCAAACGATGATCCCGCCAGATTCGGTCACCTATCGGGGAGTTGAATATTACGTCTATCTGTCGGATGGGCAAAACGTGGTTACCTATCCGCCAGTGGATGCTCAAAATCACCCCGCCGTGATTCGAGTGGCTGTCGAACAGATGCTGGCGCCGATGACATTGCCTCCAGTGCGCTATAAAATGATTTCTATCCCACTGGAATTGCAGCAACCGGACCTCCTGCGCGTTCTAGCCGATGACTATGGCCCCCACGATGTCAAAAAATGGCGGCTACTTCGCTGGCGCCAGGTCGATTCCAGCTATGTGGAATTCCCGCTATTGCAGGATCGCTTTGAAGCAGGCCGTGCTTTCTGGCTTATCACCCGGGATGGCCACCCGTTCGATGTGGAAAATGGGCTTTCTATTGATTCGTCTCTACCTTTTCGTATGACTGTCCAGCCGGGCTGGAATCAAGTCGGCAATCCCTTTCCTTTTCCAATCGCGGCGGATTCCGTGGAAACCGGCGGCCTGGTGGAACCGCCGGTCTATTACGATGGTCGGGACTATCGTTACAATGTAGAAATCCTGGAGCCGTGGGAAGGCTATTTCGTCTACAACACCCAAAACCGACCCGTTACATTCGACATCCCGCCTGCCCGGGTACGACAGGGATTACCCAAACGCAACACACCGGTGGTTCTTCAGCAGGAGGATGAATTTGTGCTGCAACTTTCTGCTGAGCTGAAAAACACCATGCTGATGGATACCCAGAATTTCATCGGTTTCCTGCACGATGCCACCAATCAGACTGATGTCCGTGATTTTATGGAAGCGCCACCCATTGGCGATTATGTGCAATTATCCATCATCGAAAATCGAAATCAGTTTGCTGGCAACTTCAAATCTTTTGATCCCAACGGGCAATGCTGGGAAATTGCTATCACTGGCACTATCCCTCAGCGCCAGGTGATGGTGAATTTGCAACCTGAAGGCAAACTGCCGGCATCGTTTCATATCTTCATCCTCGATCGCGATGAAGGGTGCGCTATTTCTTGCCCAAATAATCGCTTTGAAGTGTTGTTGGATAAGGAATCAACTACTCGACATTTGGAAATCATCATCGGTACTGAGGCATTTGCTCAAGCCAAAAGCTGCGGGATTCCGCTCCAGCCGATGGAATTCATGTTGAAGCCGAATTATCCCAATCCGTTCAATCCAGAAACGTGGCTGGAATATCAGGTCGGCAAGCGGAGCCATGTGGTCCTGGAAATCCGCAATGCATTGGGGCAAAAGATTTGCAGGCTGGTGGATCAACTCCAGCCAGCCGGATCGTATCGAATCCGCTGGGATGGCCGGAATGCCACGGGCCAAACGCTCGCCAGCGGTGTCTATTTCTGCCATCTCTCCGCCGGACAATTTTCAGCCACGCGCAAGATGGTATTGATCCGATAATCGGCCTGAGCCATGACTCAAATCTCAGTGACAATTTT
>JAPDQM010000002.1:0-91127 GCA_034505795.1 Candidatus Zhuqueibacterota bacterium | reverse complement strand
GTTTGAATATCCTGGCGTTTACTTTCGACAATGGTTTTATTTCGCCATTTGCGCTGGAAAATATCCGCCGGGTGGTAGAGCACTTGGGGATCGATCATATTCTCATGAAACCGCGCTTTGATTGGTTAAAAAAAATATTTGTTGCCGGCAGTCACACAGAAATTTATCCTCCGAAAACGCTGGAGCGTGCTAGCACCATTTGCACTTCCTGTATGGGATTGGTCAAATTTATTTTGTTGAAAATGGCGCTCGAAAAGGAAATTCCGTTCATTGCCTATGGCTGGTCACCAGGACAGGCGCCGCTCACTGCAGCAATTTTTAAAAACAATCCCTCCATGATTCGGGAAATGCAGCGCGCCATTCAGGAACCACTTTCCAAAATCGTGGGAGGGGATATTCAGCGTTACTTTTTGACTGAATATGATTTTGATAGATATGATCATTTCCCATACAATGTGAGTCCACTCGCATTTTTAAATTATAATGAGAAAGATATCTATGAAACGATCAAATCGCTGGGTTGGAAGCAGCCAACCGACACCGATACCAATTCCAGCAACTGTCTCTTAAATTCCTACGCCAATATCATTCATCGGCAGCGACACCATTTTCATCCCTACGCCTTTGAAATGGCGAAGTTGGTTCGAGAAGGTTATCTTGACAGATCCGAAGCATTGGCGAAATTAGAAACGGTAGAAGCGCCGCAGACCGTGCAATTGGTGGCGCAGCGGCTGCAACTGGCCAAAATTTAAATTCAGAGTTAGAAAATGAGATCAGACCTGAAAAAATATACACCACTCGTATTGTTGTCGTTGCTAATTTTGGGCATTTATTTCCACCAGCTTGTCGACCTGGTGTACCAGTGGTGGGATGATCCCAATTATGGGCACGGTTTTCTGATTCCTGTGGTCTCCTTGTACCTCTTTTGGCAAAAGCGAGATCGCTTGCAGCATATTGAACAACGGCGCAATTTTTGGGGGCTGGCGATTTTGATTTCGGGCCTGGCATTGTGCATTTTGGGTACCGCTGCTGCAGAATTTTTTACGGTGCGTTTTTCTTTTGTACTGGTGCTGTTAGGGACGATCTGGTTTTTCTATGGCACCGATTTCATCAAGGAGTTGTGGTTTCCGATTCTGTTTTTAATTTTCATGATACCGCTACCGTATGTAATTTATTACGCGCTCAGCTTTCCGTTGCAGCTCTTATCCACTAAAGCCGCAGTGGCCATTTTGCAATTCACCGGTCTGCCGGCTTTGCGTCAAGGTAATATTATAAATTTGCCCCATTATTCCCTGGAGGTGGTGGAAGCATGTAGCGGGTTGAGATCATTGATGACTCTTTCGGCGCTTGGAGCAGCCATGGCTTATTTGACCCAGAAGACTCTGGCAAGTGGCGTGTTGCTTTTTCTCCTGTCATTACCCATTGCTGTCGGTGCCAACATTTTTCGTATCCTGGTAACGGCTTTGGGAGCCGTGTTCATCAGTCCAAAGTTTGCTGAAGGCTTTTTGCACGAAGTATCGGGTTTAGTCGTTTTTGTTAGTGGTTTCATTGCGCTTGGCATTTTGGGCTTAGTATTAAACGCTCTCGCTCAATGGCGCTGGGGCAAGGCAGCATCGGATTTGATTATTTCAAAAACTACCAGCGTAGAAAAGTGATAATCTCAGGCAAATGGCAATGGATTCAAAAAGCAGCGCTAAATGTTCGTTTTAATCCAGTGAATTGAACGATGGGCTGATGTGGTAATATGAGATTCTCATGAGTATCGTCCATGAGCGCATACAAACAACTCCTATTTTGGTAGATCGGTTTTGTCAATCGGCCGACCGGATCAATTAGCTTAATTGGGTCAGCCAGCTTCATCTTAGAGCAATTACATTTGTATTCGCAAACGAGTTACAAGACCTGTTTATTTCAAATTGCCAATAGTTGGCAGAAGCCATTAAATTCAACAGGTGCTTAGCAGCCAGATTCCTTGCTAAGTTTGGAATGACGGTTCAAGCGAATATGCAAGTTGGTCCCCGCAGCAATTATTCAAAGAATAGACATCAATAATCTCGAGGCAAGTGATGACATGGAAATCAAAGATGTATTGGTTTATCGTGCTGCTGTTTCTGATTACAGGAAGATATGTCTATGTTTTGCGCTATATTCAAATGCCAATTAACGAACTGCCGAATTTAGAAAATGTTTCTTCGCATTTTTCATCATGGCAGATGGCACAGAAACATGTGCTAAAGCCTGGTACACAGGAAATTTTGAAGGCGACTCAAAGCATCTGGAGGTCCTACGCTAATGCGCAAGGATATACTATCAATCTATTCATTGCTTATTTCCATGATCAGAAATATGGTTCTCAAATTCACTCTCCGAAGCATTGCTTGCCCGGCGGGGGCTGGAAAATTATCCAAAAAGAGAACTATTTTCTTGATATAATAACTACTAAGCCGCGTTCGATGATGGTTAACAAAATGGTCATATCGGATAAACGTAGAAAAGAATTGGTGATCTACTGGTTTTGGACGCGTAGCGGCATCATTACCAGTGAGTACCGACTGAAATTTGATTTAGCTAAAAATGCCCTCTTTCGTCAGCCGACCGATGCTGCTTTAGTTAGAATAAATTTACCGATCATTGATAATGAAGATGATTCCCAAGCTCTTCGATTGGCCACACAATTTATATCAGAAATCTTTCCGAACATTCAATCGGTATTACCTTTTGATGAGTAGTATAAAATATTAAGTAGCATGACCTTCAAAATCACTTTCGGAGGGGGCATCAACAAAGATTTAGCATTTTCTAAAAATATCTTGGACTGTTCATTAGCCTATTGCCTGCGCATCTCTACAACTAACGCCACTCACCATCTCCGTTCATTCACAACCCATCGTTTTACCTATCGGCTTCCCATCGATTGAATATCATTTAATATTGAAAAAGTTGGATATTTTTTGGTTAGCTTAATTCTGGGATTATCATTTCAAAATCGCTAGAGAAGCTTAGCTTATTTAGAATCGCGCTGCAGCCAGCCAATCATATCCTATTGTAAAGCTCTTTGTTCCAGGATTCAGCGTCCTGGACTTTATCACGGTCAGATACTTAACTTAATTTCAGAAATATTGAGCTCAATAGCATCTATTGAGATGGGTATTGCCTTAAGTAACGCAATAATTTTTTGCCTCCCTCAGGTGAAAATGCCTCAAATCAGGGGAGTCCTGATGTGTGCTCGTTTTCTCTATTACTGAAATGAGTTTTGCGGTTGTCAGAAAATGAATTCCTGACAATGGCTCAATATGAATCGCTCAATTCTTCGAGATGCTATTCAGGAAACGGTTAGCACTTGATTTCTATCATCACGTCTTTGAATTATTTGATATTATATGCATTGTTTGCGAACTACCACTAGACAATGATTTGAAATTCACCTGTTTAATCGATTGTTGGCAATAAAATAATTTGAACAATCGATTGGTTCACAGAGCCAATTAGGTCTATCTTATCTAGTCACAAAGTATTCTTAGGTTGGCGTCAGAATGATTGAGTTTTTATATCTATCAGCCCATTTCAAAAATTATTGATTTTGCTATCCAATAGCCTGCGGAAAACGGCAGGTTCAATCGAACACAGCTATTATCTGAAAGTTGTGGGTTCCAAAATGTTTGATTGACCGTCCGGTTTAAAAAAAAAGGCGGGATAGATCCCGCCTTCAGCTCGAAAATGCCATGTTGACCTTGAATTATTACTTTTTCCGACGAAGTCGATGTGCAGCAGCCAGTCCCAGCAAGCCAGAGCCGAGCAAGAGCAATGTGCCTGGTTCTGGAACCACTGGACCTGAGGCATAATAGTCAGTATTATACCAATAGCCATTTGAATATTTCCAGCCGTACGCAGCGAAGCCACTCATATCAAAGGTTGTAGAAAATCGAATTGGATTCATATCATTTGGCAGGTACGAAGCGTCGGCCCATAAATTAATCTGACTCACTTGAGAGTATGACCACCAGCGCCAATCGCCGGCAGGCATCAATGCACCTTGGGTCCAACCAGGATCGCTGGTTCCGCTATAGGAAGGTAGATCATCATTATTCCAATAGACCCCAAAATCGCTGATTTTTAAACCGTACCACGTCACCGCTTGTTTCGGAGTTACTCGAGAATATTCCCAGATATAATCCCAACGGCCAGTTAACGGATTAAATTCATCTTTTTGTTGAATTACACCGAAAATTCGGTTAGCGGCCCTGGTTCCTAAGCCTGAATAGGCGTAGGTTTCGCTAGCCCAGTTGGTACCAATGGGCACCATTTTGGTTGTGCCATCATAGTAGTAGAAATATTGGAGGGCAACAACCTGCGCCGATGCCAGACTGGCGAAGCTAAACAGCATCACCAGGCTCAGCAACAAGAAAATTAATTTTTTCATTGGTTAACTCCTTACAGTTAAGTTTAACTAGGTTCTAAACTTGCAAACTCCTGATCTTTATTTTTACTTACGCAATGCCTTTTCATATCTTCCCGCTCATCCCCCCTTTCAAGATTTCAGATTTTAGACTCAATCATTTTGATAGCTTGCGTTTGGTTAGCATGTAATCAAACTTTATGCCATAAATGCGTTATATTTTTTATCAACCCTAATGCTCTTGATTTTAATGTGATAGAACCTATTATATTTAGGCCTATCTCTAAGATCTCTTTGAGAGATTATTATTAAAATGTAAGCGATTGTTGCTTGTTTTATCCAACGCTGCTAATTAACTGATTATTTGAAAGGTACTATGTATGCAGATCCGACAGTAGTGATTGGTTCATTTACACTTTTTCAGTCTTTTTAAAAACAAAGATATTATAGTAGCAATCATCGCTCGCATTGCATTAGAGAACCATTAATTGATGGCATCACCAAAAACCCCACCGTCCAGTATGCAACACATAAATTCCCAACGCCAAATTAGTCACGGCATGGGCAATGATGCAGGCCCACAAGTTCTTCTGCCAATACACTAAGAGATTATAGATGACACCAGCCACTATTCCTACCAACCACTGATGATGCTCCAGGCCAAAAAAAATAACCGTGAGGGTAAAAGATAACCAACTGAATTGCCCTAGAGGCACTTTGTTAAAATCAGGGTTGATAATCCAGCGAATTAGAAATGAACGCCAGAAGAGTTCTTCGAAAATCGGCACCACCACTACGGCACCGGTTAGACGGAAAAATATTAGCCAGCTAATCCAGGTGCGATCGGTGAATACAAACGGATTGAATTCCGAAGTCCCCAGCGTTGGGTACCATCCCTCTGGTACTACCCAGATCACGAAGACGAAAAAACCAACTACGGCAGCCATACCAATAGCCTGGATGCGAATGCGCTGCCGCAGCTCATTGTAATGCTGGCGATACAGGAATAAAGTCAGAGCCACTGCAATGGTTTTTATGGGATAAAAGTAATAGCTGCCATTTTCAAACAGCGTGCCGAGATAACTTAAGGCAATAAAAATGGCGAAAGGAACCACATAGGGTAGCACCTTAGCCTCCAATAATTGAATTAGTTTCGGTCGAGTGCGCTGAAGCCATCTATCATTTATAGATGGCAGACAGCGCGATCTTTTGGGGTGTCGCTTTATAATACCCATTAACCATTGTTCTTGCAGAAAAGAAGGGGGGGGCATCAGCTCGCACAAATAGCATGGGGCATCATTAGGATTCAAGCCCCGGTTTTTCTTTGGGCGATATTTCTCTTTGTGCTGGCATGATCGTAGAGTGCTTTAATAATATCATTTTGAAAAACACGAAAAAGTGCTTGCTATTTGACTTTGCTTTATTTATTTTATAGCAAATTTGAACAGCGATTTTTGATACATTTTCTGCTTAAATTGAGGATGAGAAGCTTGAGCCGAGCGATCAATTTGTGGTTGATTTCACTTTGTCTGGTCGCCATGCTTGTCTGCGCCAAGCAAATGCCACCGCCGGGAGGGCCTGTTGATACTATCCCGCCGACGATCATTAGCGTTCGACCAACGGCGGGTGCCATCCATGTGGCCACTAAAACGTCCATCGACATTGTTTTCAGCGAGCGGATGAATAAGAAATCCGTGGAAAATTCAATTTTTATCTCGCCATTGCCATCCGAGCGAATCCATTTCCATTGGCGGGGCAAGCGGTTGGGGGTCAGTTTTGGTGATACGTTGAAAGCGGATCGAACTTATGTTTTTACCATCGGCGCCAAAGCTACGGATTTGCGGAACAATGCACTTAAAGAATCGTTTTCTATGGCCTTTTCGACGGGTGAGCAGATTGATGATCGACAAATTACGGGGACAGTTTTCGCTCCATCGGGCGTTGAAGGTACGCTTGTTGCGGCCTATATGTTGCCGGATAGCAGTGCGGTTGACCCACAGAGCGTGTTAGCCGATTATTTCACGCAATGCAATCAGCAGGGTAGTTATCAACTGCGCTATCTATCTCCGGGTTATTACCGACTGCTGGCGATCCGGGATCGCGATGGCAATCGGAAATATACACGCGGTATCGATGGGCTGGGGATTGCTACCGCCGATGTGGTGCTGACCGATGAGCAGAAAGCGGTGAGCAATGTCAATTTCCAATTGACCGTGGAGGATACTATTCCACTGATGATTAAGTCAGCAAATTCGCTGCATCGCTCCGCGGTGATCGTGCGTTTCAATGAGGAGGTTGCTGATTTCGATGAGACCACGCCAGCGCGTTATTTCAGAATTTTGACTGAGCAGCCGCCCCATGATTCATTAGCCATTGCTGCCTGCTTCAAGAGTGCCTCGGATCCGGCTGCGGTGTTTTTAATGACTGCCGAGCAGCATGCAATTGGCTACCAATTAGCTGTCCAGCAGCTTACGGATAGGTTTCTGAATCCGCTGGACACAGCATATCGAATGATAAGCTTTGCTGGGAATTCCAGTGCGGATACGCTCGCACCGGCTATTGTCTCCATCTCGATTAAAGACAGCAGTCGTTCGCTGCCCCTCGACCAACAGATTGCCATGGTGATTTCGGAGCCTATTCTTCGCCCGTCGTTTGAACGAGGTTTTCGTCTGGCGACAAAAAATGGCCAATTCATTTCAGGGAGCTTCCGCTGGCAAAATCTGGCAGCGGTCTGGTTTCAGCCGGACAGCTTGCTGAAAAGTCTGACGGAATATCACCTCATCATCACTCCCGATTCGGTGATCGATCTAGCTGGCAATCATCTAAAGGGAGAGGCCGATACCATACTGTTTCGAACGTTGAATGAGGATACGCTTTCGGCAATCCGGGGCGAAATTATTGATCACCACCCCAATGGGACCGGCAAGATTTTCATGACTGCGAGAAGTGGTCAGAATTCCTACCAATTGGTGCTTGATCAGCCGGGAGAATTCCGGTTTGAAAATATTTTGCCGGGAATTTATTTGATCAACGGCTTCCGTGATGCGGATAATAATGGCACGTATAGTTATGGGAAATTGAATCCGTTCATGCCAGCCGAGCGATTCTTTTTCTATGCTGACTCCATCAAGGTTCGCTCACGCTGGCCGAATGAAGGTAACCAAATCATTCTAAGATAACTTGTGTCCGAGATAATTATATAAGGCTGAATAGTGAGTTCAGGCTGGAAGGGTGTTTGTATTACTATTTAGCAATGAATAAAACAAAGCCGAATTGTAGCCGTTGCATTCCGCCAATAGCTGGATAGATGGCAGCAGAACAATTGTGCTGGTATTATCAAAATTTTGTAGGTTGAAACTTATGGCAGGTCATTCAAAAAAGACTCTTGTGGAAAAACTGGGCATTAAAGAAAATACTACGATGGTGTTGATAAACGAGCCGGATTATTATCGCGAGCTATTAGGGAAACTGCCACCCAATGTGGTCATTAAAAACCAGCTCGACGGCTCCTTGGATGTTATCCATTTCTTTACGGTTGATCGCTCTGAGTTGGAGCTAAAATTTCCATTGCTAAAAAAGGCGCTTAGCAAGGATGGAATGATCTGGATTTCCTGGCCTAAAATTAAATCCAACATCAAAACAGATTTGCAGGAGGGGATTGTTCGCGAGATCGGCTTGTGTAACGGAATGGTGGACATCAAAGTGTGTGCTATCGACGATAAATGGTCCGGTTTAAAATTTGTTTTCCGGCTAAAAGATCGGAAATGAACGCAGTGGTACGACGCCATCTTAGGAATGGCGTGAGTAAATAACACATGTTGATGGAGTGGCAATGAATCGATTCAACTATCGAGATGGCGAGTTGTATTGTGAGCAGTGGCGGGTGCAGCAGGTGGCAGAAAAGTATGGCACGCCGTTATATCTCTACAGCAAAAACATGATCATTGATAATTTTCAGGCTACAGATAGGGCTTTTGCCGATGTTCCGCATCTGATCTGCTATGCCATGAAGGCCAATTCTAATTTTCAGATTTTAAAATTGCTGGCTCAATTGGGCAGCGGTGCTGATGTCGTTTCTGGGGGAGAGTTGGCAATGGCGTTGAAAGCCGGTGTTCCTGCCTCGAAGATAGTTTACGCCGGTGTCGGTAAGACCGACGCGGAAATGCAATTGGGAATCGAGAGCG
This sequence comes from Candidatus Zhuqueibacterota bacterium, assembly GCA_034505795.1. GTDB lineage: Bacteria > Zhuqueibacterota > Zhuqueibacteria > Thermofontimicrobiales > Thermofontimicrobiaceae > Thermofontimicrobium_A. The sequence goes on along the minus strand of JAPDQM010000002.1, from coordinate 82,547 downwards.
GGATTCTGGCATTCAATGTGGAATCCGAGGCAGAGTTACAGGTCATCAATGACATTGCCAAACGGATGGGTCGGCGTGCTCCCGTGGCGCTGCGCATCAATCCCGACATCGACATTCATGGCCATCCCTATATTTCGACTGGCAAAGCGATCAATAAATTCGGCATCGAAATTGAGCGCGGCCTGGCTGTGTTTCAGAAAGCTCAGCAGATGGCAGGGATTGCAATCGTTGGCGTGCACTGCCATATTGGTTCTCAAATTTTGAATCTCGAATATTATGTTGCCAGCGCCAAAAAATTGTTTGATTTCGTCGGTGAGCTTCGAGCCAGTGGCATCGATATTCAGCATGTGGATATCGGCGGCGGACTGGGTGTGCATTACCCCGATATGGTGCCGGACTTCGCTGAGGCAAAAACGGCGGAATCGGTTCCCACCCCGGCGGAACTGGCGAACCAGGTGCTTGAGGTACTTAAGCCGCTCAAGTGCCAGGTGCTGTTCGAGCCGGGACGATCCATCATTGGCGAGACCGCTGCATTGATCACCAAAGTTCTATTCGTAAAAAAATCCCGGGATAAGCATTTTGTCGTGGTGGATGCGGGCATGAATGATTTGATTCGGCCCAGCTTGTACAATGCTTATCACCAGATTGTGCCGTTGCAACAGCGATCGGGACCGAAAACATTGGTGGATGTGGTGGGGCCGATTTGTGAGACCGGTGACTTTCTAGCCAAAGATCGGCTATTGCCGCCGCTGCAGCGCGGCGATTATCTGGCGGTCATGACTGCTGGTGCGTACGGCTACTCACTCGCAAGCAATTACAATTCTCGTCCCCGACCCGCTGAGGTCTGGATCGATGGCGATCATGATGAAGTGATTCGTGCGCGGGAAATTTTGGTTTGATTGGCTAATTTAGTTGCCTGCTGAATGAACACCATGGGCATTTTATTTCAGGAAAAATTCTCATGATCGAATTTACCAAGCTCTCGGCCACCGGCAACGACTTCATTCTCATTGACAATCGCAATGGAAAATTTACTGGCGAAGAACACGATTTCTTTCGCCAAATCTGTCAACGGCGAATATCGGTCGGTGCTGATGGCATCTTGTTGCTGGGCCGAAGTGATACTTTCCATTTCTCATTGACTTATTACAATTCCGATGGCTTTATTGGCGAGATGTGCGGCAATGGTGCTCGAGCTGCCGCTTATTATGCCGTTCAGCAGCAATTGGCTCCTGCCGATTTGACATTTGATGTGCTGGGAGTTCCCTATCGAGCGAGCGTTCATGAGCATTGGGTGAAGCTATTCATGCCGCCTCCAAAGGAAATCATCGAATATCCGGGGGTTGTTGAAGAGAGCGATTTTGCAGAGGGGGGTTACCTGAATGTTGGCGTGCCGCATTATGTTTTGTTTGTCCCCAATGTCGAGAAAGTCGATGTTGAAACGATGGGCCGAAAGTACCGCCATCACCAATGGTTTCAGCCCTGGGGCACCAATGTAAATTTTGTGGAGGTAGTCGATCCGCAAACGTTGCGAATGCGAACTTACGAGCGAGGGGTAGAAGCGGAAACCCTCGCCTGTGGCACAGGCACCATTTCAGCCGCTATACTGGCTCGGCGGCAAAAACAAATCGCGCTTCCAATCAACGTGAATGCGAAAGGTGGACTGTTGCGGGCAGATTTTGATGAGCCGATTCATCAAATTGCCCTGGAGGGAGAAGTTCGGCTGGTGTACTATGGACAACTTAATGATATCGGCTAATCACATAACTTACTTAAAATCCAGCAAGGACATATCCGAGACCGGCACATTGCCGGTTGGTCATTGACGAAAGTCTGATAACAGAGAAAAATTACCAACAAAATTATTGATGGTAGGAGAATGATCCATGACTGGTTCAGCGATGGCATAATCGAATCATATATTCTGCTAAAATAATTCTGCAAGTTATCGAATGCCGTGGTTGTCACTTACCAATAAGCTGCACCTGTCGGAATAATGACAGACCTGGAAATAGAACAAAAATGCAACGGGAAATCACGCAGAAATATGTCTGAGATGACTGTAATCACCACTGACGATACTAATGTCAATAGAAGTGTCGCCCTGTTTGTGGCCACGCTAAGCTCTTTTTTTACGCCATTCATGGCTTCGTCGATCAATATTGCATTGCCCACGATCGCGGCCGAATTTCAGATGAACGCGGTGTTGCTAAGTTGGATCGCTACTTCGTATCTATTGGCTGCGGCCATGTTTCTGGTGCCGTTCGGCAAGATTGCAGATATTTACGGCCGCAAAAAAATTTTTGGCTATGGCATGGCTATTTATACCCTAGCATCGCTGTTATCAGCAATATCTCAAGACAGTACTCAGCTCCTCATTACTCGCGTGCTGCAGGGGCTTGGTGGTTCGATGCTTTTTGGAACGGCGATTGCAATTCTAACGTCTGTCTTTCCGCCATCTGAACGCGGAAAGGTACTGGGGATCAACGTGGCAGCCGTTTATTCCGGCTTGTCGCTGGGACCATTTCTGGGCGGCTTTCTAACCCAGCATTTCGGCTGGCGCAGCATTTTTCTGATCAATTTTTTCCTGGGGCTTCTGGTGGTTATCGTAGTTTGTTGGAAATTGAAAGGAGAGTGGGCTGAAGCCAGAGGAGAAAAATTCGATGTGATCGGATCGCTAATTTATAGTGTGATGCTGGTGGCCCTGATGTACGGTTTCTCGCTATTGCCAAAGCGCAGCGGTGGCTGGCTGGTGTTGTCGGGCCTGGTTGGAATTGTTGCCTTTATCGGATGGGAACTGCGGGTAGCGGATCCTATTTTGAATATACGGCTTTTCCGCCACAATAAAGTGTTGACCTTCTCCAACCTGGCGGCGTTAATCAATTATAGTGCCACGGCTGCAGTGGCTTTTTTGCTCAGTCTGTATCTGCAATATCTCAAGGGACGGCGGCCGCAAGAGGCTGGATTGATTTTGGTCGCGCAGCCGATTGTCATGGCGATTTTTTCACCGTTGGCTGGCCGGTTATCCGATAGCATCGAGCCGCGCATCGTCGCTTCTGTTGGCATGGCGCTGACGGTAGTGGGGCTGGTCATGCTGATTTTTTTAAATGAAAACACCGCGATACTTTTCTTGATCGGCAATCTGGTGCTCCTGGGTTTTGGTTTTGCGTTTTTTTCTTCCCCCAACACCAATGCGGTCATGAGTTCGGTGGAAAAGAAATTCTATGGCGTGGCTTCTGCAACGCTGGCGACAATGCGCTTGTTAGGCCAGATGCTGAGTATGGGCATCGCGATGCTGATCTTTGCGCTTGTGATTGGCAAAGTGCAAATTACGCCGGACAAGTATGGTGTCTTTTTGCGGAGCTGTCAAATCGCCTTTTCTATTTTTGCCGTGTTTTGCCTGGCAGGCATCTTTGCTTCGTTGGCCCGAGGTCGATTGAGGAATGGCGCGGAATTGAAACGCTAATCGCTCCTTGGGCACAGCAGCTTGCTGAGCACGAGAATCCTGTGGGTGTGGAAAAGATATTTTTTATAGTGCCCGAAATATTCGGTAATTCAAACAATCGTGTCATGGGGTTGGGATCAGAAAAAGGATTTGCTTCATGCGTGACAACAGGCATCGCCGATTGATCATCGGCAGTGGGTTGGGTCTGGCTGTGGCAATCATGGTTTTGTTGGTCAGCGAAATCATTTTGCCCGGTACGATTGATAATTTCGAGGCCAAAAGTCTCGATTTGAGATATGCCCTAAAGATCAAGAAATTGGAACAGTCGCGTGGCGGCCAGAGCATTGATGATATCGTAATCATCGACATTGACAATCGCAGCCTGAATCAATTTGGCCGTTATCATCAATGGCCGCGTGATTATTACACTGAGGTGCTGGACTTCCTGACGACGTCGAAGGCACTGGTGGTGGGTTTTGATATTTTATTCAATGAGCCAGACATCGATCGACGTGCCGATGAATTGCTGGTAAGTGCCAGTCGGCACGCGGGCAATGTCTGCCATGCCATTTCATTTTCTGCGGCCGAGCCGGACGCGTTTCTTTACAAAATGGAAGCAGCGCCGGCAGCCCTGGATACGGCAGAATTTTCGTATCTGTTCGCTGAAAATATCATGAAGCAATTTCCAGCCGCCGATCGGTTCGATGGCAAACTTTTCGCGTTGTATTTAGCGGCCGCCAGAATTGGCTTTGTCAATTTCACGCCGGACGATGATAGTGTTATTCGAAAAATGCCCCTGTTCATGAATTTCGCTGGTGAGCTGTATCCCTCGCTGGCCATGGCCATGGTGCTGTTTCTCTATGACGTTCAGAATAGTGACATCGAAATTCAGCCGGGAAAATTCATTCGCCTGCAGGTTACCACGGACCAGGGCCCAGAAAAGGTGACCATTCCCATTGATCGACAGGGCCAGATGCTGATCAATTATATGGGCGGCTATCAGACCTTCCGTTATATTTCGTTTTATGATGTGTGGGCGAGACGGGTGCCAGCAGAGTTCTTTGAAGGTAAAATCGTGTTGATTGGTTCGTCGGCACCGGGACTATACGATATGCGATCGGTTCCATTCCAGAACGCATTTCCAGGTGTCGAAATCCATGCCAATATCCTGTGTGATATTTTGACGCAGAGCTTTATTCATCAAAATTCGGCGCTGGGAAGCGCAGTCATTTTATGCTTACTGTGTCTCCTCACTGGAGCGATGGCGCCATTTTTTAGATTTCGCTTTAATATTCCAATGATACTGGCGATCCTCATCGGCTATTTGAGCATCAGTTTTGTCTTGTTCGTTAATCATCGTATCTGGATCGAGAATATTCGGCCGCTCATTGGAATCGTGATCACGTACACGGCCGTGCTTAGCTATCGTTATGTTGATGAGAGCCGGGATAAGCGCAAAATCCGCAGTATGTTTCAGCATTATATTTCGGCCAGCGTGGTGGATGAACTGCTGAAAAATCCTGGCATGCTCAAACTGGGGGGTGAACGGAAAGTGGCCACGGCGTTCTTTTCTGATATCAAAGATTTTACCACCGTATCCGAGAGCCTGTCCCCCGAAGAACTGGTGGCGGTGCTGAATGAATATCTCTCGGTCATGACCGAGATTGTTTTTAAATACCAGGGCTATCTCGATAAGTACGCTGGCGATGCGATCATGGCTATCTTTGGCATACCGGTAGAGCAAGATGGTCATGCGGTCAATGCCTGTCATGCGGCGCTGGAGATGATGCGCGAGCTGGAGAAGCTGCGGGAGAAATGGCAACGGGAGGGGAAACCGCAATTTGAATGTCGCATTGGTTTGAATTCGGGACCAATGATCGCCGGGAACATCGGCGGCCACAACCGATTCGATTATACAGCCATTGGTGATAGCGTAAACCTGGCCTCCCGATTGGAAGGAGTGAACAAGGTCTATGGCACCTCCATCATTATCAGTGAAGATACGTTTATGCTGGTGCAGGATAAATTTTGGTGTCGTGAACTGGACTTCATTCGGGTGAAGGGCAAAAACAATCCGGTTCGCATCTATGAACTATTGGCCCCCAAAACCCAGGAGCTAAATCCGATTCGCTCTGCCAGTCTCGAATGCTTTTTAAAAGGCCTGGCCATTTATCGACAACAGGATTGGATTCATGCCTTCGATATGTTTCAAAAAGCCTTAACACTCGATTCACAGGATGGCCCCTCAAAAGAGTTCATTCGTCGCTGCAAGCGATATATTGAAAATCCGCTGCTGGCTCGCAGTGACAATGTCTTTGTTTTGTATGAGAAGTAGCAATGACTCCACAATATCTACTGGATGGCTATAATGTGATCTACCAGGTGCCTCAATTTTTAACCGCACTGGAACAGAGCCTGGAACAGGGGCGCAACGCACTGATTCATTTTGTGCGCAGCTATCAAGCCGGCAAACGGTTGCAGATGATTATCGTATTCGATGGCGATCAGGTGGCGTACAGCAACAGTCCGGAACTGACCGTGAAAGGGCTAAGCATCCTTTTTTCGCAACCGCCCGAAAAAGCCGATCCGTTAATCAAACGGCTGATACAAAGAAATCCCAATAAGCGGTCGCTGATTCTGGTGTCTTCGGATCAGGAATTGGTGCAATTTGCGCGACAGCAGGGGGTAGGCAGTATATCTCCAATGGAATTTTATGAACGCGGCAGCCACCCGCCAGCCAATCAGACGGAAATGGATCAAAAATATGAGGCGGAAGTTTCTGAGGCGGATATGACTGAATGGCTTAAATTGTTTGGAGAATAGGATCGGTGACAACAAGCATGACGGCCGAAGAACGATTGTTAAAAAAACGAAAGGCCTCGGTACGGCTGCTGGTGCTGAGCACGATTCTGCTGCTGCTGGCTTTCAACCTCGGGAGTTGGCTCTTTTTGCGGCAGATGGATAACTATCTGGAAAAAGAGCTTGAAAAGCGACTGATGTCGATGGCTCGATTGACCGATCGAATCCTCCGCTCGCAATATATCGAAAGCCTGCTGTCTAATAATGAAATGGATTTGAATCCGCAGCTTTTCAAGCCGGTGCTGAGCGACCTTATTTTAAAAGAACAATTGGAAGGCGCGTTCATTATCGACCAGGGATACCGCGTCCTGGTCGATGGTCAACGAGAACTGCCGCTAGAGAGCCGGCGAACCTATTTAATAGTGGATAGCGCAGCAATTGCTCGAGCGTGGCAGGGCGAAATCAGTGTGGCGCCCAGCCATATAGTTCAGGGCAATCGGTTCAAGAATGTATATACTCCCATACGGGATATTTCACTCGAGGTGGTCGCATTGCTCGTGCTGGAGGCGAATGCGGATTTTTTCGAGATTTTGGGGCTGTTCAAGCGCGGCCTCATCATCGGCAGCCTGGTAAGCTTTGGTTTGATGATCGTTTTTTCATTTTTCATTTCCTGGATGATTACGTTGCTCATTCGCACTCAGGAATCGCTACGTCGCTCCGAAAAATTGGCGGCAATGGGGCAAATGGCGGCGTCCGTGGCCCATGAAATTCGGAATCCATTGGGCATTATCAAAAGCACGGCGGACGTGCTGAAAGAAAAGTATGCTGATCGGGAACAGCCAGATGAACTGTTCGATTATATTTCCGAAGAAGTGCGACGTTTGAATCATCTGGTCAACAATTTTCTATCCTTCGCGCGCGAACCGAAGCTGAATTTGAAAACTGCCAATGTGAATGAAATCATTCAACGTGCAGTCAAAGCCATCGTACGAGAGCAGTGCGAGCAGCAAATTGCGATTCACATTACGGCGGCTGAACAATTGGTATGCGATCGCATCGACGAGGACGCTATGCAACAGGTGCTATTTAATATGCTGATCAATGCAATTCAGGCCATCGCCGAGGAGGGACGAATCGATATTCGATTGCAGCGCGTTGCTGTCAAAAATAAAGAATATGCCCAAATCCAAATTTCCGACACTGGTAGAGGCATTGAAGGTGATATCGAAAAAATATTCGAGCCTTTCTACTCAACCAAATCATCGGGCAGTGGCCTGGGTTTAACTATCAGTAAGCAGATCATCGAGAAACATGGTGGACGCATCGAGGTGGCATCCCTTCCGGGCGAAGGGACCACATTTCGATTATATTTACCCCTGCAGGGAGAGGTCTAAATGAGTGGCCATATTCTAGTCATCGATAACGAACGACGCATGTGTAGCGTGCTCAAAGCAGCGTTGGAAATGGATCATCATCACGTAGAGGTCGCCTATGATGGTGAACTGGGTCTTCAGAAATTTCTCAAGGCGGAATTTGATGTGGTCATTACCGATCTGAAAATGCCGGGCAAAGATGGGATTGCGGTGCTGGAAGCGGTAAAAAAACGCGCCCCGGCCACAGAAGTGATCTTAATGACCGCTTACGCCACTGCGCAAACCGCAGTCGAGGCGATGCGCAAAGGCGCTTACGACTATCTGATCAAACCGTTTGAAATGGATGAGATGAAGCTTAAGGTTAAACAAATCCTTGAGCAAAAGCGTCTGGCCCGGGAGAATGTAGATCTCAAACGCAAGCTGCGCGACAAATATTCGCTCGATAATATCATTGGTCAAAGCGAAGCGATGATCAAAGTCTATCAAATGGTCGAAAAGGTTGCTCCACGCGAAGCCACGGTTCTCATTCGCGGAGAGAGCGGTACCGGCAAAGAACTCATTGCCCAGGCCATCCATCAACAAAGCCCACGCGCCAACGGGCCATTCATAGCGGTGAATTGTGCGGCATTGCCAGAAACCTTGCTGGAAAGCGAGTTGTTTGGGCACGAAAAGGGCGCCTTTACGGGAGCTGAAAAACAAAAGCTGGGCCGGTTTGAATTGGCTGGGGGAGGAACTATTTTTCTCGATGAAATCGGTGATGTTTCTCCTGCCACGCAGGTGAAGCTATTACGAGTACTACAATCCCGGGAGATCATGCGGCTGGGCGGCGAAAAAACCATCACCGTGGATGCGCGTACCATTGCCGCAACCAATAAGAATCTGGAGGAATTGATGGCCCAGGGGGCCTTTCGAGAGGATTTGTACTACCGTCTGAATGTTTTTCCAATCTATTTACCACCGCTGCGCGAGCGCAAGGATGATATTCCTGAACTGGTGCTGCATTTTTTGAAAAAGAATCAGCAAACCATGGACAAAATTCAACCGGCAGCGATGCGGGCGCTAATGAACTATCATTGGCCGGGCAATATTAGAGAACTAGAAAATATCATCGAACGGTTGATCATTTTAGCCGGCGATGATCCGATTTCGGTGGAGCTGCTACCCCCGCAATTTCGAGGCGAACCAAATGCCATCAACGGTTCGGCGCTGGATTTGAAAATTCCAGATCAGGGGCTTTCCATCGATGAGGTAGAAAAGGCATTGATTCAACGGGCGCTGCAAAAGGCTGGCGGCAATAAGAGCAGAGCCGCCAAATTGTTAGGGATTACCCGACGCAAACTGTATTCCATGGTCGAGCGATTGAACCGGAAATAGCATCAGGTCATCTTCTGCACTTCAAATGGTCGGCCAGTCTCGCCAGATTCCAGTGCGTTAAAAATTGTGATGAGATCCTGATAGGCTTCTGTAACGGAACTGGTCACGCTTGTGCCATGACGAATTGCTCGATAGAAATCTTCAAATTGACCTCGATAGCCGCCATCGTCTTCGATGATTTCAAGTCGATCGGCCGCACCGTTTCTTTTTGATGTGATCGAATTTCCCTCGACCACCAGGCTGCCCTCGCTACCCAGAATAATAATCCGATTTTCGGCATAGCCATTGGCGCTGAAGAAAACATTGAAGACGCCACTAACTCCATTTTCAGTTAAAAATTGAAAACTCATCGCATCCAATTTTCCGATTTCAGGATGGATGCTTTTGGTGAACGCCAAGCCGGATATGATGTTGCCGAACCAGAGTCGCAATGCGGCGATATTGTGAACGCCGCCATCGGTGATGAAGCCGCCAGGATATTGGTGATGAATGCGCCATTGGGTCTGAGCGTATTTATTGTGCCGATCAACCCAATAAAACACATTCCAAAACACGGCGTAGGGTATGCCGATTTCGCCCGCTGTTAGCAGCTCTCTTACGCGATGAAACGTGGTGCGGTAGCGGAAGTTTTCAGCAATCATTTTTACCTGTGCAAAGCGCCGTTCCAATGTTAACATCTCATTTGCTTCGATGAGATTAGCAGCCAGTGGTTTTTCTGCGATCACATGCTTACCAGCCTCCAGAGCCGCTTTGGTCACAGCATAATTCAAATGAATTGGCAACACGATATCTACGGCTTCCACGTCGGGGCGCTGGAGCAATTCCTGATAATCCAGCACGTACGGCACCCCGCCGACCATGGCTGCAAATTCTTTCGCCTTGGCTTCCGTGTGATTGCAAACCACGGTGATCTCGAATTGATGGTGAAGCGTTTTCAACGCCGGCCAGTGCAATTCTCTGGCCGCAATGCCACAACCGATAATGCCCAACCGAACTGGTCGCATGGCGCTCTCTCCTTGCTGGTTGCTAAATGGTTTTTCTTTATTCAGCATCTACATGTATTGGGCCAATCTCGCGCAGCCAGGGGTTGTCTGATGGCCATCCCTGGCGCCCTCAACCGCTGATAGTCAATTGGCAAAATGATGTCAGAGCTAACTATTTCGAAGCTTTTCATTGCAACTAAAGGTAAAATTGTATATATTCTCGGAGAACATTTTTCAAAACATAATAAAAATTTTCCAACTTATCCGTGCTCTGGGACTGCAAATTTCGCTGATCGCTCGAAAGCGTTAATGACAAAAAATTAGCATTAGATATTGGCATCATTCAATGGATTTAATCATGGGATGAACATGAGACTTTACCAATGGCTATTTCTAATTGGCATCTTTTTGATGTTAGGAGCGCTGCTGGTTTATGGGTTATCGCTAATGCTTGTACCCGATCCGGTTGAGAACACCGTAGTGAATCCGCTTGGAAACACCGCAGCCGTTGATTCCACTTTCGCCTCGCCCGAAGTGTTGCCAGCCATAGCTTCAGTGCTGCAGCACGAACAGACAAAATATATCTGGCTGGCCCTGATTTTGGGCATGACAGCCGTAATTGCCGGCATGATCCTCAAACGCATCCAGGATGGGCCGGATCGTTTCCTTGATGACGATGAGGAGGAATACATGGAATAGAATTGGAAAACCCTCTCAAAGAAAAATGTTAACCAGCCAATATCTTTTAGCACAGTTCACTTTCTCAGAGAGGGTTTCGATACTGTTTCGAGAATGCTCTTAGCTTCAGGAGAAGTCTAAACCCACCAGAGGTGTCTCCGTGAGCGTCAGGTCAGTAGCTGCTGGTTATGGCCCTACTGCAAATTGCCGGCGCAAAAATATCTCCCCATCGTCCCAGAATTATATTCTACTTTTCCGCTTTACAGCAGCATCAACACAGCCGCCTTAATGATTCAGACACACCGCCATCTTGAATCATCTTAGGCGCAAGAATCGATGGGTTCTGGGTAGCGTTAGAAGCCCTTGACAAAAATTCCCAGCACCAGCAGGACAAAACCGACCAGAAGAATGAGAAAAGAGTAAGCGTCAGCGCCCCCCAGAGAGGCATCGACGTACTTTGCCAATTTCGCGAGCACGCCAATGAGCGCGATGATAATTGAAATCCAGAACACCGATCGCTTGGGTGCGGTTAGTCTCATATTGTTTCCTCCTCCTAAAATAATGAATGATGCTGTGGTTTTGTTTTAGCCCGAAGGATTCGGACCGATGATGGCCGCAAAGCTATCTTGCCTATATTCGATTTGACGATAACTTAGCTTCTTTCGCTTCAGCATTCCAGCCTGTTACGTTATTTTAGGTTTTTCTTTACCTCATAAAATAATAAAAATATGCACAAAGTCAAGCAATATTTCGACGAGAAATAAAATTTGCGCGCAGATCATTTCGCATGACAGGCTGACTGCTGGTCAGAAAAACATCTGAAAATAGGCCAGGGCACTGTCCAAGCTGGGGACGATTTGGAGAATTTGATCGGCCTTGCAAATGCTAAAAATTTCGCGCACTTTTTCATGGGGATTGACAAAAATGATGGTGCCACCCTCGTTGCGAATGTTGCGATAGGCGTTCATCAAATTGGCTATGCCGGAGGAGCAGATATAGGTGAGTTCGGACAAATCAACGATGATATCGATGGTTTTGGCCGCGATCAATTTTTCGATCAATGTTTTGAAATGGGCAGCCTCGTCTTGATACATTTTATCCTGCGCTTTGATGAAGCAAATGCCTTTGTCCAGGATGGTGTAGCTCAGCGTGGCGCTAAATTCTTTGCGTTCGTTTTCGGCAATGTTCAACGCCTGGCGGATGGTCTCATTCACTTTGACCTCTTCCTCGACATTCAACAGCTTCAATTCCCGGATGTGAAACTCCATCGGTAGGGTGCAGGAGATGGTCATGCGATTGTTGGAATGTAACACATTGACGGCGATCCCTTTTCGTTTCAGCATGGAGAGAAAATGTTCCTCGCCGCCGGCATCTGCTTCGCGCAGGTTGAAACGAGGAATATCGGGCTGCTCCGTCGAGATAAAAATGCCATTTTTCACCCGGTCCAGCCGCAGTAACACTTCATCGTTGTGACTGAGTTGACCATGCTTGAACACATTATCCAGCATTTCAGTGGCAATCCAATTGACTGCGATTTTGGTGTTCTGGAATAATTCCTGAGTGTCCAAGAATTCCTCCAGGTATTCATGCAGATCATCAAAATAATCTTGATCGTAGCCTCGAAGTTTGATGCTCAGAATATTTTCTTTTAACCGGCGCTGGCGGATGTCGCCTAACGTTAACGATGCGCTCTTTGCCTCGGCCTTTTCTAACGGTGTATTGTCCAAATAGTCGCATTCGTAATCCACGTATTGATAGATCGGTACTACCACATCATGCTTCACGGTGAAGTCGCCGACAAAGACCAGTTTACCATCATATTTTTTATAGTTGCTTAAATCCTCGTAGACGCGCTTGTGCATCAGAATCCGGCCATGAGTGCTTAAATTGGTGATGCGCTCGGCCAGATTGATGCCTTTGCCCACAATATTTTTCTTATTATTCAAGTCGAGCACGATGGAATCCACATTGGTGTTCAAACCAATGCGGAGATTGATGGGCCAGAAGGTATTCTTGTTGTATTTCGCCAGGATTTCCAGGACCATCAATGCGGTTTTGAGGTGGATGTCCGGCTCTGGTTTGATATAATTCAAGATCAGCCCATCTCCGGTGGGCAGAGCAATTACATCCTCCAGGAGTTTTGCGCTAAGCTTATCCAGGCAGCTTCGGATGATGCGCGTGAGTTGAGCGTGGCATTCATACTGGTTCACTGGATTTAGCTTTGAATAACCGATAATATCACAAAAAAAGATTTTATTATGAAATGGAATGGGTTCGATTTCGATATTCTTTTTCATAGCAACACCCTAAAAGCCTCATCGTTATCTCCGGCCAGGTGATGTCAGGAAAACCAGCTTTTGTTTGCTTTAAAGCGATAATCAAGGCGTTCACTTGCCGCGGAATAATATCATGAAAAAAATTGAAAAAAGCAATATCTTTTTCATGGTTGAATATTCTCTGAGCAAATGTTAGTATATTTTTCGTCATGAATGGGATATACCTTGCAACGAATGAGACGGCTTTGGGCATTTTTCGCGGCAGCAACAAATAGGACGATGAAAAATAGGTTCATTTAACGGGAATTGAATTATAACTGCAATATAATGTGTCGCCATAAGCAATGCAAAGCAATTGCTGAAACCGCGTTAGCGGTCGTTATTCACTAATCCTGTGATCGATCACGCTTTCCTGATATAAACTGTCTCGCCGGTGCCAATTTATGCGAAGCGACCCATTGTGCATTGAGGTTATGGTAAAATGGCAAGTTTGTCATTGGTCGAAATTTCTAAATTATGAAAGCTACAACAGCGAGTCCATCCGGTCGCTGGGCCCAAGATCTCGATCAGAATTACAATTAAAAATCGAATAAGTTGGGCAGTAATTTATCAGAAATTTATCATTGCAAAATGGAACTTACATCATTCCCAGCAGTGAATAATTTCTCATTGACAAAATTAAAAATCAAAATAATGGAGCAGAATGAGCGAATATCGAATCGAAAGCGATACGCTGGGAAAAGTGCGGGTACCTGTTGCTGCATATTATGGTGCCCAAACCCAGCGGGCATACGAAAATTTTCAGATCAGCGGGTATCGTTTGCCGCGCCAATTTATTCGAGCGTTGGGCATTATTAAGCGAGCCGCGGCTGAGACCAATTTGAAACTATGTTTGCTGGAGAAGGACCTTGCACGGGCCATCATGAAAGCGGCGAATGAGGTGATTGATGGTAAGTTTGATCATGATTTTGTGGTAGATGTTTACCAAACTGGCTCGGGTACTTCGACCAACATGAATGCTAACGAAATCATTGCCAATCGCGCCAATGAGATTTTGGGGGGAGAGTTAGGAAGCAAGCAGCCGGTTCATCCCAACGACCATGTCAATCTGGGGCAATCCAGCAACGATGTGATACCGACAGCGATCCATATCGCTTCGCTGGAGGGGCTACAGAAGAGCCTGGTGCCAGCGCTGCAATATTTGTATGATGCATTGCAGCACAAAGCGGCCGAGTTCGATCAAGTGATCAAAATTGGCCGAACCCATCTCCAGGATGCGGTACCCATGCGCATGGGGCAGGAGTTTAGCGGCTATGCTTCGCAGATAGGTCATGGGATAGAGCGCATTCGAAGTGCGGAAAATCATCTGCGAGAATTGGCATTGGGGGGCACTGCCATTGGCACCGGCATCAATACGCATAAAAAATTTGCCGAACTGACAATACAAAAGATTTCATACTACACTGGCATTCCGTTCGTAGCAGCCGCCAACCGCTTTGAGGCCCTGGCAGCCCGAGATGCCATGGTTGCGGTTAGCGGCCAACTCAAAACGATCGCGGTGAGTCTGATGAAAATTGCCAACGATTTGCGCTGGCTGAATTCCGGCCCCCGGTGCGGGATCGGCGAAATCACGCTGCCGTCATTGCAGCCTGGCAGCTCGATTATGCCCGGCAAGGTCAATCCCGTGATACCGGAATCCATAATGATGCTCTGCGCAACCGTGATCGGCAATGATACGGCTATTACGCTCGGCGGACAACATGGCAATTTCGAACTGAATGTTATGATGCCCATGATGGCCTATCATCTGCTGGAGTCGATTCGGTTATTAACCAATGGAGTTCGTACCTTTGTCGATCGCTGCGTGGATGGAATTGTAGCCAATCGGGAGCGGGCCGAATCCCTGGTGGAACACAGCCTGGCTTTGGCGACTGCCCTGGCGCCGCATATTGGTTATGATGCTGCGGCGCAAATTGCCCAGGCAGCCTTTGAAACTGGCAAAACTATCCGGCAGGTGGCACTAGAAAAGAACATTTTGCCTGCGGAGGTGCTGGATCGCGTCCTCGATCCCATCCGTCAGACGGAACCTGGCCTGTCTACGGAAATGCCTTAGCATCTCTGGCTGACGAAACGCCATGAAGCGAACAGCAGCAATGATGATAAGGATTCTGTTTCGGAATCTTCAGCGCAGCGTTCAGTTGACCGACAGTTGCCTAAGATTTCAGGGTATACTAAACTCCGCAGGTCAGACGCTTATGGATTTTAAGGCTATTCGAATAATTTTATTGACAATTTAACAAAATATTAGTATTATTTAAGCGGCATGACAAAGCAATCAAAAAAATATTATATTGAAACTTATGGCTGCCAGATGAACAAATACGATTCGGAGCTGGTGGCTGGTATTTTGAGGCAGCAAGGATATGAACCTGCCGCGTCGCTGGATGATTCAGATCTGATTCTGCTGAATACTTGCAGTGTGCGACAACATGCTGAAACGCGGGTCCTCGGGCGGTTGGATGCGTTGCGATTGTTGAAATCGACACGACCAGATTTATTAATCGGAGTACTTGGGTGCATGGCCATGCGGCTGCAGGATGAGATATTGCAGCAGAAACCATTTGTCAATTTTATTATCGGCCCGGATAACTATCGCTCGTTGCCTGATCTGTTACAGAAATTGAATAATGGGTCTCACGAGCACCAACTTCAATTGGCCGAATTGGATGATCATGAGGTGTATTCGGAACTATATCCCAGCCGCCAGGCTGGCGTAAGCGCGTGGGTGGCGATCATGCGCGGCTGCAATAATTTTTGTGCCTATTGCATTGTGCCGTATGTTCGCGGCCGTGAGCGCAGTCGTCCGGCGAAAGAAGTGGTTGCCGAGGTGACCAGGCTGGTGCAGGATGGGTTTCTGGAAGTGACGTTATTGGGGCAAAATGTCAATTCCTATCATGATGGCCGGTACGATTTTGCCGATTTAGTGCGCCAGGTGGCGGATGTTCCAGGTCTTGCTCGGGTACGGTTTGCCACATCGCATCCCAAAGACCTGTCGGGAAAATTGATCGAGGTGATGGCGGAACATCCCCGAATTTGCAAGCATTTGCATCTGCCAGTGCAATCGGGATCGGATAAAATTTTAAAGCTAATGAACCGCAATTACACTCGCGACCACTATCTGCAGTTGATTGAGTTGGCCAGGGAAAAGATGCCGCAATTGGGCCTGTACACGGACATTATCGTGGGATTTCCCGGCGAAACCGAAGCTGATTTTGAGGCTACCGTGGATCTGGTGCGCCGGGCAGAGTTCGATGCCATCTTTGTTTTTAAATATTCCCCACGCGCAGGGACGACTGCGTTTCAATGGGCCGATTCGGTTCCAGAGACCGAAAAGACCCGTCGGTTGCAGTTGTTAAATCAGCTTCAGGATGAAATAACGCAGCGACGCCATGAGCGATGGCTCGGCAGCACGCAGACCATTTTGGTAGAAGGGCAGAGCAAGAAGAAAAAAAAGAACCAATACATGGGTCGAACTGACTCCAATCACATTGTCGTCTTTTCCAGTGGCCATCCGCCGGCTGGTTCATTGGTAAATGTTCAGATCGTGGCGACTGCCGGGAGAACCCTGTTCGGAGAGTTGCAATAACCACCGATTAAATGGAGGCTTTATGTGGGTAATTAAATGGATATTTTGGGTAGTCATGCTCCTCTTCATGATTTACTTTGCAATGCAAAATACTGAAGAAATGGTACGAGTAAATTTCTTCGCATGGCGAACGCAGGAGTTGCCGCTCTGGATGGTGATGTTTCTATCGTTTGCTGTCGGCATTTTGGTCTGGCTGATCGCGTCTGTTTTTAAAATCCTCAAGTTGCAAAATGAAGTACGAATGCTCAACAGAGAAAATAATGCCCTGCGCAAGGAAGTCGATGAGTTGCGGAATATACCGCTTGAGGAGGATATGGACGCAATGGACGATATCGAAAAGGATATTCTCTGATGCTGGCTGAAATTTTGTTAAGCGATGCTGTGTTTTTATCGTCTAAGCTACGAGAAAAAATGCTCTGCTCGCAGGAAAGCTATTCCATTTTAATCGGATCGTAAAGTGATTTTGTGAATTATTACTCCTATTAACGCATAACATCATGCAAGGATTGCACCCATGTCAGCATTTACAGTGTTAGGAATCATCGTCCTTCTGGTTGCAGCATTCGTTTTTCTGGTCTATCGGAGCCGATATCCGAAAAAGAAGAAGAAAGACGTTTCGCTGGAGTATACCACCGCGCTGAATTACCTTATCATGGGCGAGAAAAAAATGGCGCTGGAGAAGCTTCGTGAAACGGTGCGCCAGGATACCAGCAATATCAACGCCTACTTGAAGATTGGCGACATTTTCCGCGATCAGGGAATGGTCGATCGAGCGACCAAAATCCACCGCGGTTTGTTGATTCGGCGAAACTTGACTGCTGGTCAAAAGACCGAAATTTTGAAAAGCTTGATTCAGGACTACCAGGCGCTGGAAAAATATGATCGCGCCATGCAGGTATGCGAGAAACTGCTGGAGTTGACCGATAACGAGGTGTGGGTTCAGGAAATTATGCTTCGGCTGCATGAGCGCTCGGGCGAATGGGATAAAGCGGCCGACCTCCTCAAAAAAATTCTCAAACAACGTGGAGAAAAAAATCCCCGGTTATTGGCCCTCTATAAGGTTCAAGCGGGGGTGAAATTGATCGAAGAAGGCAAGGAGCGCGACGGACGCATTAAATTCCGTGAGGCCATCAAATATGATAAATTGTGTTCTCCAGCCTATCTGTATTTGAGCGATTCATACATTCGCGAAAATCGCTACGATGATGCGCTGGTAGAACTCAAAAAATTCGTTACCCTGGTGCCACAACATTCCTATTTGGGGTTTACCAAGATTAAAGATATTCTGTTTGAGGCCGGCATTTTTGGCGAGGTGGAAAATATCCTGCAATCTCTGCTCCAGGAGAATCCCGAAAACGAGTGGATTCGCTTTTCGTTGGTGGATATCTATGAACGCAAGGGCGAAATCGACAAGGCCATCAGCCTTTGCCAGACCGAGCTGGAGCGTAATCCGGCTTCAAACCAGGCCAAGCGTTATCTGGCACATCTGATGATGCGGGTGGGCAAACGCGACAAAGCCCTGAATTATGCCCTGGATTTGATCGAAACATTAATGGAAGAGCATACGCAGCATTTTACCTGCAAAAAATGTGGTTTTATATCCCGCAAACCACTGTGGTATTGCCCGGAATGTCATCAATGGGATACATTTCTTAACTAGATCTGTTGCAAAAATGGAAATCAAAAGAAACGATGTCATTCCTGTCCGCCAGTTGGCGGACAGGAATGACAATTTATCCTGTTTTGATAATCTTGCAACAAGAACTAACCAAGCAGGACTAATTGCAGCCAATGTGACAGCTACGAAAGAATGATTTTCATAAGACTATCTGCCATGAAAAGAATATTACCCTATTTGTTGCTGCTGTTGTTAGGAACAATGTCCGTTTCTGTCTGGGCGCAGGAACTGGAAGATAACCTCTTGCAGTGGATTGAAAGCAATGGCCTGGATAAGCTCAAGAGCTATTTTGAAAAGATCAGCCGAAAATATCCCGACAGCCAGATCACCTTATTTATCGAGGCCTATATTGAGCCCGATGGCGAACGCGCTGTGCATCTGTATGAGCAGCTTGTCCGAAAGTATCCTCAATCGAAGTACGCCGATCGAGCACTGCTCAAAATTGCCCAATATTATTATGCCGTTGGCTCCTATGTCACCGCGCGCCAGTATCTCGATAATCTGGTTGACCAGTTTCCTGGTTCCAGCATCATCGCCGAGGCCAAATATCTGGCAGCTTGCTGCTTGATTGCCATGAATTATTCTAACTCTGCGGAAACGGAGTTGAAAGAGCTGATTGAAAAATATCCTTCATCGCCATTCAAAGCACTCGCTCAACAGGAGCTCAAACAAGCCCGGTCAACACCCGAGAGCGGCTCCCCCAAAAAAGACGAAAATGTATATGATCAATTGATCGAGGCCACACAGGTGCAGGGTCGCTATGCAGTGCAAATTGGTGCCTTTAGTGACCGCGACAATGCTCAGAAGCAGAAAAACCAGTACGTCCGCCTGGGCTATCCCGCCACAGTAACGACCAAATATGTTGGTGATCGTTTGTTGTATGTCGTTTGGTTGGGCGACTTTGAAACGGAAATTCAGGCGCGCCAGTTTGGCGAAGATTTTAAATCAAAAAATGGGGTTGCTTATCAGGTGGTTCGCAAATGATCGACAGCTATCAGTTTGGCAGGATGGTCATCGACGGGGTCAGTTATCGATCAGACCTGATTATTTGTGGACAGCAGGTGCGATCCAACTGGTGGCGGCGGGTCGGGCATGAGTTATGCGTGGCCGACATCGAAGCTGAAGTGGCGGAATTCGCACCGCAGGTGCTGATTGTTGGCACCGGTCGATTTGGTTTGATGAAGGTGCTGCCTGAAACAGAAGCGTTTCTTCGCTCACGCGCGATCCAATTGATCGCAGAGAAAACTGGGGTCGCAAGCACTACTTACAATCGCCTCATTGGCAGTGTAAAAGTCATGGCCGCATTCCATTTGACTTGCTAAACTGCTACGCGTTTTTCCAGCGCGCGATCGGTTTGCTGCTACTCACCTACAGGCGATCATCGAAGCTGGTTATGCTCGCATTGATCGCATCTGAACGGATGGCAAGTCAAATGAGCAAAGAAAGCTCAAAGGTTCCAGTACCAGCGGCAGAGGATCGATGCTGTTTGCACTCAAGAGCCATCTTTAATTGATAGATTTTAAGTGAAGATTCGAGTGGATAGATGTCCATAAAATTAGAAAATTTATTCGACGGCAGGATCCAGAATCCCCTGGATATCATTCGATTTCTGGCAGTTCTGCCGAAGTTTATCAAATTGCTTTATCGGCTTTTTCGAGATGCACGGGTACAATTTCATTTGAAGGTTATGCTAATTCTCACGCTAGCCTATGTAGTTTCGCCGATAGATTTGATCCCCGATTGGATCTTGCCGATTGTTGGACAAGTAGATGACCTGATCATCCTCATTGCTGGCGTGCGATACTTTTTGCGGCATTGTCCGCCGGCGATTGTGAATGAGCATGTGCTCCGGATTGAGAGGGGTTTTTAATTGATGATGCAACGGTGCGCCTTTCAACTTTTGACGGTCTGCATCACCTGGATTGCAGTTAACATCAGTTCATTTGCCCAAATCAAAATTGAGGTCATCTATCCTAAAGAAGGTAGCACCGTTGTTGCTGCCGATTCCACGTTTATTTTTGGCAATGTGCAACCCTCAAATGCCAAAATTACCATCAATGGCAAAGCCGCCGAGCTTTATCCCAATGGCGCGTTTCTGGCCTACGTCCCAGTAACCGTTGGCCGATTTAATTTGGTCTGCCGCGCGTTTACCGCAACGGAGCGTGCCATTCTAATCCGCCAGATTTATGTTCCCAACTATTTGAAGACGTCGCCCAAAGAGCGGCTGGAGATTGATACCAGCTATATCTTTCCGCGGGAAGATTGGATCGCCTCTGCCGATGATCTATTCAAGATCGCGTTCAAAGGAACGCCGGGTTGCCGCGCCAGTTTTTCCATCGATGGGCTGATTAGAGATGTTCCCATGATTGAATTATCGCCCAAAAAAAAGTTCTTCTGGGGAGAGCCCATGTTTGGTGAAGGGATTTCCGCGCAAATGAAGGATGTCCAGGGCATTTACACCGGTGTTTATGTAATTAAACACTGGGACTGGGCTGATGGCCGCCAGATTCGATTTCGTCTAATGAACAATCTTGGCGATGTTGTCGAAGCCATCCCCAATGGTCGGTTGTTCATCGATAAAACGCCCACACCTATCATTGGAGAACTGATGCAGGAGGTTATTATTCCGCAGGCGAACACGCGTCTGGGCAGCCAACTCTGCCTGGCGCCCAGAACAAGGATAGTGACCAGTGGCCGCCGCGGCAATTACGTTCGTTTTTATTGGTCACAGGATGAGCAATATTGGCTTCGGAATGAAAATATCCGATTGTTGCCGCCTGGCGC
This sequence comes from Candidatus Zhuqueibacterota bacterium, assembly GCA_034505795.1. Lineage (GTDB taxonomy): Bacteria > Zhuqueibacterota > Zhuqueibacteria > Thermofontimicrobiales > Thermofontimicrobiaceae > Thermofontimicrobium_A. The sequence goes on along the minus strand of JAPDQM010000002.1, from coordinate 61,511 downwards.
CGCGGCGTCCCAGGGTACAATTGCGGGCATTCTAACAGAAGAATTGAAGAACAAAGCTCGATTGAAAATTCTCATGGAGCAGCGTCTTCCTTTCAAAGTTGAGCAGTCGCTCAAACCTAGATCCCTGCGGCTTACTCTTTATGGCATCAAAAGAGTGTTATCCCCCAATACCATAGATCTGAATCTGCCGGAAATTCGCCAGCTTCGCTGGGACTCGGTCGCAGCCAATCGTCAGGAACTACGAATTATCTTGAACCAGAACCAGCTCTGGGGATACGATGTCTACTACGTCGGGGATACACTCTATGTGGACCTGAAAAAGCCGCCTAGCCTGCCCCATGCACAGGATCGTCCGCTGCAGGGGTTAAACATTTGTCTCGACCCGGGGCACAATCCAGATGATGGCGCTGTCGGCCCCAAAGGGAATGTGGAAAAAGATTGGAATTATCGTTATTGCTACGAATTGAAAAAAGCGCTGGAAGTTAAAGGTGCTTTTGTCATGCTAACTCGTGGCGAAAAGGATGGGGCCACATTATCAGCAAGAGCCGAGCTGGCGAAATTCATCGAGGCGGATCTGTTGATCAGTATGCATTTCAATGCTCTGCCTGATGGTGTGGATCCGTTTGATAATCGCGGGGTTAGCACTTACTATTTTCATCCGCACAGCTATTCGCTGGCGAAACTGATTCACAAAAAAATGGTGAAATACACCGGGTTGAAAAATTTCGGCCTGTTCAACAGCAATCTGGCCATGTGTCGGCCGTCGCAGATGATCTCAGTGCTGCTAGAACCGGGATTTCTTACGCATCCCTGGGAGGAGATTTTAATTGTTTCTGAGGCTCATCGGGAGCGCGTGGTGCGGGCGATTGTCGATGCGATCATTGAATTTATTAAGGAGAATGGATAACCAGTGAAGAATGACACCAATCCTCGAAATTATCGTTTTTGTCCGGTTTGCGGTCATGAGCTGAATGTTAAATTCATCCAGGCTGAAGCAACCGATCGACTGGCTTGCAGCAATTGCCAATTTATTTTTTATATGAATCCGACGCCTGCTGTAGCGGTGATATTGCTAAAAGATCGCCAGGTGGTTCTGGTGAAACGGAAATATCCACCGCATCAGGGGGCCTGGAGCTTGCCGGCAGGATTTATGGAATATAATGAAACCACTGAGGAGACGGCTGTTCGAGAGGCCAAGGAAGAGACAAATCTGGAAATCAAAATTACCAGCCTGTACGATGTGCTTCCCGGTTTCGATGACCCTCGGGTCCACGTAGTGCTCATTGTGTACCGGGCTGAAATTGTCAATGGTCAGTTACGGCCAGGAGATGATGCCTCCGAGGTTCGCTACTTCCCGCTGAACGCTCTGCCAAAGAGCATTGCCTTTTCAGCCCACCGCCGCGTGCTGGCTCGGCTAACCACTGAAGAGCAACTGGGATAACGGCTGGCGCAGCGATAATGCGCTCGCTTGCCAGCCAATTGCTATATTTTATTAAGCGCTTGATCCAGATCTTTGATCAAATCGCGATAGTCTTCACAGCCTACCGACAAGCGGACCAACTCGTCGGTGATATGGGCTAGGTGCCGTTCCTCGGCTGACATTGCGGCGTGGGTCATCGATGCGGGATGTTGAATGAGTGATTCGATGCCGCCGAGTGAAACAGCCAGGGTGATCAGGCGAACGCTATCCATCAAAATTTTACCGCCAGCCAAACCGCCTTTCACTCCAAAGGATATCATGGTGCCGAAACCAGCCATTTGCTGCCGGGCCAGTTCATGCTGAGGATGATGGACTAATCCGGGATAGCTGACCCACTCGACTTTGGGATGGCTTTCCAGAAAGCGAGCTATTTTTATCGCATTTTCCTGGCTTTTTTCCACCCGCAGGGCCAGCGTCCGCACGCCCCTCAGCGCCAGCCAGGCCTGATGTGGGTCCATGGTCCCACCCATGTAATATAATACTTTTTGTATTTGCTTAAAGAGCTGCTCATCTTTGGTAATGATGATGCCGCCAACAATATCAGAATGGCCGTTGATGAACTTGGTCAAGCTGTGAACGACAATGTCAGCCCCAAATTCCAGCGGTCGCTGCAAATAGGGACTGCAAAATGTATTATCGACAGCAAAGATCAGATGATGCTTGCGCGCCAATTCGGCACAGGCACGGATGTCGGTAATCTGGAGGGTGGGATTGGTCGGCGTTTCTACAAAGAGCAATCTGGTGTTGGATTTGATCGCATGTTCAATATTGAAAATTTTCGAGGTGTTTACAAAACTGCTTTCGACTCCAAACCGAGCAAAGTCTCGTTCCAGCACCACTCGTGATGGACCATAAATCGCGTCAGAGGTAATCACATGCGCATCTTTGCCGAGAAAGGTCATATACATGGTTGTAATCGCGGCCATGCCAGAGGCAGTGGCTAAACCGGCGTAACCTCCTTCCAGAGCGGCCACGCAATCCTCCAGCGCTCTGATGGTAGGATTACCCATGCGCGTGTAGATATAGCCTTTTTTCTTACCAGAAAATCGATCGGCGCCATCGTCGGCATTGGCAAAAGAAAAAGTAGACGTTTGAAAAATCGGCACTGACACTTCGCCAAACATATTATTTGTTTCATCCAGGCCGCCATGGATGGCCTGAGTGGCAAAAAACATCGCATCTTCATTTTTCATAAAATTCCTTCAGTTGGTTAACAGCATAGCGTTCACCGGATTCCGTACGTCGATAGAATAAGTAGCTCAACATGATCAGTCACTGGTGAGTGGTCTCAAAATCTGTTATTAATGAAGAAAAAAACGGTTTAGACATAAACCATGAATCTAACGCTTCATTCAAAATCTATTCTGGGGCTTTGGTTTATTTCGCTCGAGGAGGGGCTGTCCTCCTTTGAATATAGCTTCACTTGTTAATTTTTGCGGGAAGAAGAAAACACCAGCCTGCTACAATATCCACAGCAAGCAGCAGTAACCGATTTCATTGCAGCAGGTATGGCGTAACATTTGCGACCTTGCCAGCATCACCAAGGTCAACTGATCGAGTAACAGCTAAGCGCCATTCCCAACGATGATGCTAATCTCCTTTGGTTACAATATTGGCATTTTCCACCAGTAAGACCAGCGTTTCCTCATCGGCCTCAGATTGATGCATCGTACCGCGTTTCACGACAAACCCCTCGCCAGGCTCCAGCAGAAGCTGATTATCCTTGAAATTGAGTTTCAGTCGGCCTTTTAGCACCAGGAATAGCTCATCTTGGTCGCTGTGCTTATGCCAGTGATACTTGCCCTTAATTTTCACCAGCCGCACCAGCATATCATCCACATGAAAAATATCCAGCGGTGAAAAAAAATCGTGGATCAATGCGGCCATGCTGTCGAGAGAAATTTTAGTCACTGTGTCCTCCTTGTGAAATGTTGGATGGTTCGATCACAAAATTTTGGATGAACGGCCGTAGAATGGGATTCACATCGTACCAGACATCTTCGCCCAGGCCATATTCGCTAAAACTAAACTGCCGAAACAGTTTCCAGAATCCGTCGGATTTGATAAACTTCTTATCCCGATGAATCTCAAATAAGAGCTTTCGATCGTCGTGGCCATACACCATGCGATACATTTTCCGAACGCGCTCCTCGGCAATTTTGACCACCTCGTCATCGATGAATTTTATTTTTTCCATCAATGAAACGATGCAACACTGCCGCACCAGATGGATCAGTTCGAAAACCACGCCTCCACTTAGCTCGACAATCATATCGACGGCATCATCATAAATCAGTTTGGGACTGATGCGTCGTTCGATGATCTCGCGGAGCTGTTTCTGACTATTGGAATTGGGCACGCCGTGACGATCATAAAGCATGAAGTTGGGCAGGAAATAGATGCCAGTAAATTGGCGATATAGATCAATGAAATCGTTGCGGTATTTTAATTCGATGGGAAAAGTATAAACGGCAAAACAATTGAGCTTGGTGAGATATAAGATCGATTTGGTAAATAAATCGAGAACATTATCCGGATTGACCTTATCCATATCAGTGACCAGTACCAAAACGTCCTTTTTCGTCTTTTCCTCCAGGTCCCAAACTGTGGCATTGATCATGTCCAGAATAGAGTCCAATCCCGGCTTGGACACGCTTTTGAAGACGTATTTTTCGACATAATCGATTTCCCCGCCATCCTTGACCGCCGAAAGCGCTTTAAAATCGGCCTCAAGCTCCTTCAAGCCCTTGCGCGTGGCAGAGCTTTCGATGGCAGTCTCCCAGCCGAGCCCGCGGCGCAGGTAGCGCTCGATCTTCTCCTGGTAAATGGGCAGCTTTTCATCTTTGGCCTTATCGGCAATTTTGCTCAGGATATAATACATCATTCCATCCAGACTGACCTCCCGTAAATTGCTCACTTCCCGAATGGAAAAAAGGATGACATGGAATTCTTTTTTCAATGCTTCCTTTAATTGTCCCAGTTCGGTGCTTTTGCCGCAGCCCGGCGGCCCGGAGAATAAGAGCTTCGGGAAATCGGTAGCCGTCCTGAGAACTGTCTTCATCTCTTCGATGGGGCTATCGGCACGCGAGACATAATACGCTTTCAGATCATCTTCTTCAAACAAGGGGTGATGAGGATCGAATAGATTTAGCGCATCTTCAATCGAGTTCGCTTTCATTTTATTCTCCGTCATATTGGGTTAGATTTTGGCTGTCCGGCTCACAACCAAAATCAGTGCCAGGTGTTATGAACAGATCATGGATTTAATTTCAATCGATCAGTCGCAGCCAATCCAGTGGCCAGCGCCATTGTTTGCCGTCACTGGTTTCGACCACAGCCCGTCGCGCGTTACGGCGGATCGGACGTTTGATAGCGACCCGTTCGCCTTGATAACGCCCGCGAGGATCATATTGGATGAATAACGCATCGCCCACCTGCAGTTGCCGAAAATTGGCGAATGGATCGGGCAGCATTTGGGTCGCCAGCGAGTACAGGAGTCGTTTCTTTCGCCTGGCTGCTGGCAGTTTTTCAGCGGTGACCTGAAAACCAAGCTGCCGCACATACTGATGAGCCCAGTGATTGGCAGAATGTTCCCCTTCGCGCGGATGCCAGCCGAGATGATAGCGCCGAAAATGATGCAGTTCGTGCGCAAACAGAAATGCAATGTGGTCGAGAAACGAAGCGTAGCACAAGCGCCAGCCATACATGTCATTGTGGCATAAAGGGTATTTACTGTTTTTTAAGCCGAATTGCAGGCGAATTAGCTTGAACCGAGGTGCTAAATCAGACGGCAGTTCAAAACTGCGGGTAAATTTCCAGCGTCCCCGCTGGCTGATAAATTTTGTGGGTGTCAGCCAATCTCGGGCAAAAGCAACGCCACCGTTCCAGGTACTATGGTGAAGCAAGTAGATCGCGACAACTAAATCCGAAGTCGGGGTACCTGCGGCAAGTTGTTGGAACACTTCCACCAGCCGGTTCGCATTGGTTTGCAACCGCTGTTCCCAGCCAGTATCAGAAAAAAAATAGATTTTCATGGCTGCCGTTGTCTGATTTATTTGTCGTGATTTTTAGTCTAATTAAATTAATAAAATTAATTCAAAATTGCAAATAGTTTGTGCAGTGACAAGAAATAATAATTATGATCGAGGCATCTGCAAATAAATTCAGCCTCCCGAAAACCCAAAACAACAATCTAAACAGACAATATTGGGTGTTGAGAAATTGATAATCACAAATTGATCGACCGGTAGGGAAAATGCGCAGCAAGCAATTCATGATTTAATGAGTTGGGACCTTGTGTTTTGGTGGACATTGCATTCTTTCGGAGATTTGGCCGCTTGGCAGATTCATATTCATGATTTCGAGTCCGGTTGCCATTGCGATGGCGCTGGAGATGCAGTCGATAAAAATCCCTTGACTTTTCCATCGGATTATCTTATTTTAGATCAGGCGAATCATAAGAATCGAGGATAATTCAGACCCACTGGTCTTACGTCAGGTATGATAAATTGCTCTGCCAAGCAACAGAGGAACAGACATGGGCTTCACATGCGGTCTCGTCGGCCTTCCCAATGTGGGAAAGTCAACCATTTTCAATGCGCTCACTGCGCTCCAGGTACCTGCTTCGAACTATCCCTTCTGCACCATCGAACCCAATATCGGCATTGTCCCTTTGAAAGACCAGCGGCTGGAGGCGATTGCCAGGATCATCGGCTCGGCTAAAATTACGCCGACTACGCTGGAATTTGTCGATATTGCTGGCCTGGTGCAGGGAGCCAGCAAAGGAGAGGGACTCGGCAATCAATTTTTAAACCACATCCAGCGGGTGGATGCCATCGCTCATGTCGTGCGCTGTTTCGAGGATGCAAACGTTGCTCATGTCAGTCCCCAGCTCGATCCAATTGCCGATGTTGAGGTGGTAATGACCGAGCTAATTCTGAAGGATCTGGAAATAGTGGAACGCAAGCTGGCCCGATTGAATGCGGCTGTCAAATCTGGCGATTCGAAACTGAAAGAGCAGCGGCAGTTCTTCATGGAAATACAAGAAAAGCTCTCGCAGGGGATTCCGCTGAAACAGGTACCTCTGCCATCGGAAGCCCGCGAAATGATCGCAGAGCTGAATCTGCTTACCCTGAAGCCCGCAATCTTCATTGCCAATGTTGGCGAAGAAAACATGAAGGACAATCGTTGGGCCATCCGATTACAGGAGTACGCCCGGCAAATGAATGAACCCTGTGTGGTTGTTTACGGCAAAATCCAGGAGGAAATTTCCCAACTCGATGCCGATAGCCAGCAAGCATTTCTGCAAGAATGGGGGTTAGATGAATTGAGCTTGAATCAGATCGTCCGGGCGGGCTATCAGGTGCTGAATCTCATCACCTTTTTCACGGCCAATAAAAATGAAGCGCATGCCTGGACCATCCCGCGGGGCACGCTGGTGCAACAAGCAGCCGGCAAAATTCACTCCGATTTTGAGAAAGGATTTATCAAAGCTGAAGTAATCAAATATGCCGATCTCATCGAGCACGGGTCGGAGGCGAAACTTAAGGAACATGGCCTGGTGGCCATTCATGGCAAAGATTATGTCGTCGAGGATGGTGATTTGATTCTATTTCGGTTCAATGTTTAGGGCGGTTTGATTGCAGTGTTTGAAAAAACACAGGGCGGGACAACTGCTCGCAAGCGGGGCTTGCTAAAAGCTTACCTGATGTTTCCCAAAAATTCGTTCTTTCATTTTTTCTACCATAGAATACGGAACCTTGAAATGACCAATCAACACCTGCGTTTTTCGATCGCCATGGCAATCTGAGCCGCCGGTTTCCAGGAGGCCATATTTCTGAACTATTTCGCGATAATGATTTACCTGGGCCGGGGTGTGTCGCGGGTGAATGGTTTCTACCCCTTCGATGCCAACTTTGATCAAATCCAGCAGACCGCTGTCGGATATATCGGTCCCCGGGTGGGCGATTACGCAAACACCGCCAGCCTGGTTAATTAATGCTGCGGCTTCACCTGGAGAAATTTTATATTTGGGAACACAGCAGGGACAACCATCGCCGATATATTTGTCAAAGGCTTCTTGATAGGAATGGATATATCCCTCCTCCAGCATCGCGTCGGCGATGTGAGGCCGACCAATGGCACCCCCGGCTTTTTTCTGAATCAGATCAAAGGATAGTTTGATGCCATGCTTTTTTAAGAGTTCAATGATTTTTCGGGCGCGGTTCAACCGCTCGTTTTGAAAATGGCGCAGATATTCATTCAACTGCTGATTCCGATAATCAAAATAATATCCCAGCAGATGCAGATCAAATGAGGGGGCACGAGCCGAAATTTCCACTCCGGTAATGAATTCCATACCTTGCTGTTGTGCATATTTCATTGCTTCCCCCAATCCCTGAATATGGTCATGATCAGTGATGGCGATCGCTTTTAGCCGTCGACGAACGGCGATGTCGATGATTTCGCGCGCGGTGAAACAGCCATCCGACTGATTGGAATGGATGTGGAGATCTACGTAAGATGTGGTCTGAGAAAGAGTAGACATAGCATCGGTGGACAAGAAAGCGTTTTCCTATTATTTGGTAAAATTATGTTAGGCTCAACATTTGGTTTAAAGCAAGCAACGCATCCGCTTTGATCGAATCATCCACTTTGACCACATTCACTGTGCCCAAATTTTCCAACGTCCAGCATAAATTGTATAGATTGATGCGGTACATGTTGGGGCAGAGCGAGCGTGCCAGCGGAAACACTCTTTTATCAGGATTTTCTCTGGCCAGTCGATTGACCAGATTTAACTCGGTTCCCACGGCAATGGCGGTATCCGCCGGGGATTCCTGAACAAATTTGATGATGTAAGTGGTAGAACCATTGGCATCCGCTGCGTTGACGACCTCCTCGGTGCATTCAGGATGGACGATGATCCTGGCACCGGGAACGGAGCCTCGGACCTGTTGCAAGTGCGCCAATTGAAACCAGGTATGAACATGACAATGGCCCTGCCAAAGAATGACCCGGCTTTGCTGAATTGCCTCGGGCGAATGGCCGCCCATCGGCCGGGTCGGATCCCAGACAATCCTTTCGCTGGCCGGAATTCCCAGTTTATTAGCAGTATTGGTGCCCAGATGCTGGTCGGGAAAGAAAAATAGCTTTTCTGCGTGCTGGAAGGCCCATCGGAAAGCCGAGACGGCGTTGGACGACGTGCAGACCGTGCCGCCATGTTGTCCGCAAAATGCCTTTATTTCTGCCGATGAATTAATATAAGTAATCGGAATGATGGGGGTAGCGGCACCGATCACGGAGCGGATGTCATTCCACGCCTGCGTCACATCGGCCAGAGTGGCATAGGCTGCCAGCGGACAACCAGCCATCATATCGGGCAATTGGACAATTTGATGGGGATGGCTGATGATATCGGCGGCTTCGGCCATAAAATGAACGCCGCAAAAAATAATAAATTCGGCCTCACGCTGGTTTGCGGCTTGCTGGCAGAGCCCGTACGAATCGCCGCGGAAATCAGCCAATTCAATGACCTGATCTCGCTGGTAATGATGGCCCAGAATCACCAGGCGTCGGCCAAGCTGCGCTTTAATTTCCAGGATTCGCTGGCGGACGTCCGCTTCGGTTAGTTGACGATAGGCATCAGGTAGCATTCTTTGTCTCTTTCGATTTGGTTTTGGGCAGGGCAAACTTGCAGACCCAGATGCTGATTTCGTACAAAATGATCAGTGGCCCAGCCAGCATAGTTTGGGTGACGACGTCGGTAGTTGGGGTGATTACGGCTGCCAGGATAAAAATGCCCACGATGCTATACCGGCGCTTGGATCGCAAAAATTGTGGCGTTAATAGGCCCAGCTTGGTCAGGAATAAGGACAGCAACGGCAGCTCGAACATGATGCCAAATGCAAAAATCAGCAGCGTCACAAATTTTATGTATTCCTTGATCTGGATGTTGGCTTCGATGCGATCGGTGCCAAAGGTCAATAAAAAATTAAGCCCGTATGGGATCACAAGGTAGTAGCAGAATATCGCGCCGGTCAGGAAAAAAAATGTCGAAAAAACCACGATCCAGAGCGCATATTTTCGCTCCTTTTTGTATAGACCCGGGGCGACAAATTTCCAGAGTTGATAAAAAATGATCGGCAAACTGATCAAGATGCCAGCAAAGATCGCCACCTTGAGATGGATCATAAAGCTCTCTGTCGGTGCTAGGAAGATTAGTTTTTTCTCATGGGGATAGGGCCGCAGCAAAAAGTTCATAATCTGTTGGGCGTAAAAATAGCAGCCCAGGCTGGCCAGGGTTACGGCGATAATCGATTTTAATAACCGTTTTCGAAGTTCTTCCAGATGATCCAGGAAGGGCATTACCTTTTCATTGGTTTCAGCATCTTTGGTGTCGGCTGAAGATTTTGGGTCTGTTGCGTTTGTCATGTTTATTTTGATTCTAATTAAGCCAGTTAATTAACACTAAATTTTCTTGAGAAGTTTATACGCTGCATTCCAGTAAGTAGTTCAAACTTGATTTGGCAGGCGTTTTTTTCGGTCGAATTTAGCTGCTTAAAAACACGGCGATGCAGTCGGGTTTAAGGGCAGTGTTCTGGACTCTGTTTAAAAAAAATGCGAGGTTGCATTTCGTATTGCAGCAGCAATGTTGGAAAAAACTTTGCCTGGAAATAGCTGCTGCGACCTTAACAAATTGTGAATCTCCTGCTTAGCGATAGTGGCAAAAATTTAATCAGGTTGAAAAAGCCCCGCCTCATTAGCACCCGACAATTCTGCCAGATACGATCGTTCGTCGACTAATAATAGTCGTGCACTCATCGCCGGGGTGATCAGCGGGATTTTTCGTCGACGATCCAATTGTGTCGCGATGCGATCCATCGTGGCATCATCAGTCAACCAGTGGTAGCGATCCAGGGTTGCCAAATTCAGCGGTAGCGCATAGCCACGAAGCGTTTTTTCGCGGGCGGTATTGTAATAATGCTCAAAATAGGACATGACCAATTCCCGTAGATTGCGATATACCGGCTCACGAAAGCGCAGGCCGACGAAATTGGATTTGGCCAGTGCCCCCCAATGACCGTCTATTTTAAAGGGAGCGATCAAATGGTCATCGTCGCGGTCATTGGGCAGCAATTCCAGAATGAGGGGCGGAAACCCAATCCGTTGCAGCGCGGCAGCGGCAAAGACAGCGCCGTCAAAACAATGGGCAATGCGATCGCGCAAGACACGCAACGGACAGCGATAGAATGGATCGGCGCTATAAGGCACACTATCGAGAAATTGTTGAATATCCCCCGGAGCGTTTAGGTTGGCCATCATCCGTCGCTCCTCGGGCGTTAGCATCTGTTCGAAATATTCCGCGGATGTCATGGTAGCTCTCGTTGGTGATTCATTTTTTGTCGTTAGCAGCAGCTTGGATCGTGCTCAATACGGATTGATATTCCGATTGACCCAATTCTTGGTCAAGGAGGTTATAAGTTTCCAAAAAATTGCCGCGACCACTTAAGCCAACATAGTCATATTTTTCATCATGACTGCATTTAATCCCCTTCGCTGCCAGTTGCTGGAAAATGTCTTCTTTCAATTTGAAATATTTTTGATTGAGTGCACTAAAGCAACTATCAATGGCATTAAAGGCATCAATAAAATTTTGATTGGCTATAATTTGATGGTAAATATCTGGATGATGTTCCTGAGCATAGAGCAAATACTTGAGTGAATAAAATTTGAATTCCAGATGAGCATAGTACGTGCCATTGACCGCCGCAAAGAAGTCCAGCCAGCGGCCAGGTTGATCCTGGGCAGCGGCAGCATAATAATCGAATAGATCAATATCGGTTCTCGTGCCATGATAATAAGCGAACCATTCATCCAGTAAGCCATAAATACCGTGCACCTGGGAGCCGATTTTATTGGACGGATAAATATAAGTTTCGTAACGCATGGTTTGGAATTTCTTGGGCACGATGGGATGAATTTCTCGCGTTGGAAAAATTTCAGTATGTGGCACCAGAATTGATCTTGAGCTATCCACAAAAAAAAGCGAATAGCTATCACCAAAACCTAACTGCACATCTGGCTGTTGCTGCAAATAAAAATAGGTCATCGTGCCGGCAAAGGCATGACACATTTCGTGAACTACCGTATTCAGCGATGCAACAATGTCGTGGTCAGAGTCGCCATCGATATAATCCAAAAATGAGGTTTTGGGTCCTAACGTGATGGTAATGTCCCCAAATCGATACTCCTTTGGCGCATTGTAGAATGCGTTGAGCAGATAATAACTATTTGGGCTATAATTTTTTAGATAAGCCCAGGCTTTACTTTCGATATCTGTCCGGCGTGAATGCTGAGCCAGCAGGAATGAAATAATAAAAAGTTGAACCGCCAATAGTCCAACGATGATTTGAATCGACTTTTTGATGATGGGATGAGTCATCAAATCTACCTTTCTTAGTTTTTCATGATGGTAATCTGCCTTAGAGGAATCTTGGATCATGCTGCCTGCTTGATGGCGATATCGAAGCAAATAAATATTCTAACTGATGGGTGAATAGATGATTGATGCCGGCTGCCGGGTTTGACTCTTATAGCGAGCCTTAACGCATCATTTCTACCGTATATTTGGGCGGTTGCGGATTGTCACCCTGCAATCAGATAAAAACAATAGCGGCGTCTGAAGCGAACCGCCCTGAAGCGACCAAAGAACCGGTATGCATCGGAAAACTGTTCACCCCTGTTCTCGACTACCGCTTAAAACGCCGCACCAATCCTTGTCGCAATGAATTTTTACTGACCAGCAACGCCGGTCAATCGGGCATGCTTTATCTTAATTTCAAACCCGAAAATCCCAAAAACGCAATGGCCATCAGTCCCGCCATGATAAAGGCAATGGGTACGCCACGGAGCGGTTTGGGAATTGGCGCCAATTCCAGCCGTTCACGAATGCCAGCCATGAGAATGAGCGCCAATGTGAAGCCAACTCCAGCGGCAAAGCCATGGGTGATGCTTTCGATAAAATTAAAATTGTATTGCGGATCCGGACTGACGTTCAAAATCGCCACGGCCAGAATGATACAGTTCGTCGTAATGAGAGGGAGATAGATACCTAACGCCTTGTACAACGCCGGACTAAATTTTTGGATTACCATCTCCACGAATTGCACCAGAGAAGCGATCACCAGTATGAATACAATGGTGCGCAAAAAGGTGAGATCGGGCGCCGTGTGCGAAGCAAAAATATATCTAAAAATTGAGGTACTGGGTTGGAGTAGGACATTGTAGGCGATCCAGGTGACCGCTGACGCCATAACCAGAACGAAGATAACGGCCATCCCCATGCCAATCGCGGAATCCAATTTCTTGGATACGCCCAGATACGGGCAGGTGCCTAAAAACCTGGCAAAAACAAAGTTGTTGATAAAAACCGCAGTGATAATGATAATAAACAGTTCTTTCAATTCCATAACAGATATCCTCCGAATAGGAAAAGCTGGCTATTGGGCTCGCTTCTTTTCTAACCAGTTAAAAAAGCCGATGAACAACCCCAAAGTGATGAAGGCGCCCGGGGGCAGGATGAGAATTAGCATTGGTTCGAAACCACTGCCAAACAAAGGTATTCCCCAAAGCTTCCCAGTGCCAAGTAATTCTCGAACAATGGCCACCAGACTTAATGCAAAAGTAAAACCGATTCCCATCCCGAGGCCATCCAGCATGGATAACAGTACTGAATTTTTGCCTGCAAAGGCTTCGGCACGTCCCAGGATGATGCAATTGACAACGATAAGCGGCACAAATACTCCCAGCGATTTGCTCAGCGCCGGCGCAAATGCTTGCATGGTGAGGTCTGTTAACGTGACAAAGGTGGCAATAACCACAATGTAGATGGGGATACGAATTTTATTGGGCACGCCTTTGCGGATCATCGAAACAATTGAATTGGAACAAAACAATACAAACGTTGCTGCCGCGCCCATTCCGACAGCATTCTGGAGCGAGTTGGACGTGGCCAACGCCGGGCACAATCCCAATAGCACTCTAAAAATTGGGTTCTCTTTATATAATCCCTTCAAGAATTCTTGTGATGCTGACATAGCGCTTTCCTATCGATTTTATTAAGTGCTGCAGTTTCGGAGTTAAGCGTTAATTTATAAATTCTGGGAAGAGAAGATTGAATCAATCACGCGTTCAAAATCCCAGACGATAAGCTATTGTTTGAATCCTCCAATCACTTGTTCCAGTTGTTGGATCCCTTTCTTGATGGAGTTGGTAACTGCGCGTGAGGAGATGGTGGCACCTGTGATACTGACAATCTCGCCTCCGTCTTTATCCACGGCCAATTGCGCGACTACCTTGTTGATGAATTGATTTTGGAAATAGGGAGTCGTCTGGCCATGGCTGATCTCCTCGATCTTGGTACCCAGGCCCGGGGTTTCCAATTGGCGCAAAATTTTAATGCCAACAATTTTGCCCGTGGTGTCGACACCAACCATGGTTTCGATCTCACTAGAATACCCATTTTCTTTGGTCAGAAAGGCATAGCCAACCAATTGTTGCTTCAAACTGTCGCGATAACCACGATAATAATGAATGCTCGTTGCTGTGGTGTCTGGTTCAATGAGACCATTGGCTGCCGCCGGCAGGGCTGTACTGAGTGCTAACGCGGTGGCCAGCCGTTTCTGTTCTTCGATGCGTGGTTTGGTGATGTTGTTGACCAGCGATAGCGCTGCGCCAGCCAGCGCCGTAACCAGCAGCAGGATCAAAGCCAATTTCACTATATCCTTCATTTCTTATCCACCTTTCCAAATGTTTTCGGTTTGGTATAGCGATCGATCAGCGGCACCGTCAAATTCATTAGCAGGATGGAGTACGAAACTCCTTCGGGGTAACCGCCGATCAATCGAATGAGCACCGTAATGATACCGCAGCCGATACCAAATATATAGCCTCCCGTCGAAGTAATGGGGGAGGTCACCATGTCCGTGGCCATGTAGAATGCGCCCAACATCAGGCCGCCGGCTAAGATGTGGAACAACGGATCCCCACTAAACAGCCCATCAACACCGCCGAAAATCCATGATAGCACTGCTACCGTGCCGATGTAGCTCAAGGGAATTCGGAGTCGAATGTATCGTTTATAGATTAGGTAGACTGCACCAATTAATAACAGGAATACCGATGTCTCGCCGATGCAGCCGCCAATGTTGCCCCAGAATAGATTGCCATAGGAATCGGACAATTGTTTGATGGCTTCATGGGCGGTGTTCACCTTTTCGGTCATCGAGGGATCATCGGCCAGCCGCAAAATAACATCTTTTTGCTGCTTGAATACGTTTAGCGGCGTGGCACCGGTAAACAAGTCGATGCCAGATAGGCTGAATTTCGCTGCGGGATCCGGCTGATATAGCGATAATTTCGATAACAATTCAGCCAGGCCAGGATGGCTGGAGATCCACTTGAGCGGTTGTGTTCGGAAGATTGTCATGTGCGTCGGCCAGGAGGCCAATAAAAAGGCACGTCCCAATAGCGCGGGGTTCATGGGATTATAGCCCAATCCACCAAAAGGAATTTTGCCAATTGCAATAGCAAAAGCAGAACCGATGACTGGCATCCACCAGGGCACTTCGGCTGGCACATTCATGGCCAGCAAAATTCCAGTGACCACCGCGCTGCCATCTCTAATTGTGATAGGCTTTTTCATCAATTTTTCAATGATCGCTTCTGTTGCCAGGGCGCCGACAATGGCCAGGAAAATGACCCAGGCCGCCCGAGGGCCGAA
This sequence comes from Candidatus Zhuqueibacterota bacterium, assembly GCA_034505795.1. Lineage (GTDB taxonomy): Bacteria > Zhuqueibacterota > Zhuqueibacteria > Thermofontimicrobiales > Thermofontimicrobiaceae > Thermofontimicrobium_A. The sequence continues at coordinate 46,248 of JAPDQM010000002.1, read as the reverse complement.
AAAATAGACTGCACCGAGGATGGCCGGAATCAGTGAGATGACCACGCCATACATTATTTTGGGAACGGATTCTTGATCGGCAATATGAGGAGAAGCAGTTACGAACCATTTTTTATCCATAACAGGTATTCCTTATATCATTAATCGATAATTATGCCGCTTTCGCTTTCAGCAGTTTGGTCACTTCCAGTTTGCCGAATTTGATATGATGAACATGTCTGATTTTGGAGGGGCAAACAAAGGCGCAGGAGCCGCATTCGATGCAATCCAGCACCCCCAGGTTTCGCGCGTCCTCAAAACGCCCAAACTCGACGATTCGGGCCAGGACGTTCGGCATTAGATTCATGGGGCAGGCCGCCACACAGCGGCCACAGCGGATGCATGGCTGCGGTTCTGGTAATTGGGCTTCGTCGGCGGTTAGCGCTAAAATTCCAGAGGTCCCCTTGGTCACTGGTACGTCTAAGGTATATTGGGCAATACCCATCATCGGGCCACCGTTGATGATCTTCACCGCATTATCGGTGAGACCACCGCAATAATCGATAAGGTGCTGGAATGGCGTCCCGATTCGCACCAATAAGTTTTTGGGCTGCTGGATACCTTTGCCGGTAACCGTGACCACGCGCTCATAAAGCGGCTTATTGAAGGCGATAGCATCATAGACTGCTTTGGCCGTACCTACATTATGAACCAAACAGCCGACATCCATTGGCAGGCCACCAGCCGGAACTTTGCGATTGGTGATGGCTTTGATCAATTGCTTTTCTGCGCCCTGGGGATATTTGACGTTGAGCGCAATGATTTTCAACTGATCGCCTGAGTCATTCACCAGTTTCTGGAAGAGGGCAATCGCATCGGGTTTATTTTTTTCGATGGCGATGAACCCATTTTTGCACCCCAGGATTTTCATGATGATGCGTACGCCTTCTAATATTTCATTGGGACGTTCCAGCATCAAGCGATGGTCGGCGGTGAGAAATGGCTCGCATTCCGCGCCGTTCAAAATGAAGGTATCGATAGGCTTATTGGCCGGCGGTGAAAGTTTTACATGCGTTGGAAAGGCTGCCCCACCCATGCCAGCCAGACCCGCGTCTTGTATCTTCTTTTTCATATCGTCTACGGCCTGAGCCAGATAGTTGGCCACGGGGCCGATAGCTGACGATTGTTCATCTTTGCCGTCGCTTTCGATAACGACAGCTAATCCCTCACCGCTCACCGGATGTGGGCGCCGCTCGATGGCAATGACTTTGCCGGAAACCGAAGCATGAATCGGCACCGATACAAAGCCTCGCGCCGCGCCAATTTTGTCGCCTGTTTTAACCAAATCGCCAACTTTGACAATTGCTTCTGCGGGTGCGCCCAGGTGCTGTTGCAAAGGTATCACCACTACTGACGGCAGGGGCACCTTTTCGATGGATTGCTTTTCTGCTAACTCTTTGTACTCGGGAGGATGAACGCCGCCTTTGAATGTTAGTTTTCTAAAAATCATATACCCTCGCATATTAACGGTGATATGAAAAAATAATCGTTAAGAATTTCCCCGATTAATCCCTGCGAAGCTTTGCAGACCAACCACAATTTCTGCATCAAACCAAAAACCGAAAAAAGATCGAACTGCCAACATGATCCCAGGCGCTGATTGATATTCGCTGGGCAGGGAAGCTGAATCGCTATCCCAATTCCTGCAATTCGGTTAAAAATTCGTCTTTGTCCTGAAATTTTCGATAGACCGATGCAAAACGGACATAAGCCACCTGGTCTATGCGTCGCAGATGGTCCATGACCATCGAACCGATCTCTTTTGAGGTGATCTCTTCAATGGACTGATCGCGCAGGCTGTTTTCAATTTGATTGACAATGCCTTCGATGTCGTTAATGGAGATCGGCCGTTTGGTGCAGGCCAGGATAATTCCCTGTTTTAATTTTTCGCGATTAAAGGCTTCGCGGCGCTGATCGGATTTGACCACCAAAATTGGGGTCTCTTCAACGTACTCCTTGGTCGTGAAACGTCGATTGCAGGCGATACACTCCCGGCGCCGTCGGATGACACTGCCGTTGCTCTTGGCGCGCGAGTCGATGACTTTGCTATCATTATGATGACAATAGGGACATCTCATAAATCACCCTCTTGGTTAACCAGTTAAATTTGATAGAGGGGGAATTGCTGGCATAATTCGTAGACTCTGGAACGTACCGTATGAGCGACCGCTTCATTCCCGATGTTACTCAAAACCTTGTCAATTAATTCACCAATTTCGACCATTTGGGCCTCGGTCATCCCTCTGGTGGTGAGGGCTGGCGTACCAATTCGAATGCCGCTGGTGATGAACGGGCTCTGGTCATCAAAGGGAACCATATTTTTATTGACGGTGATGCCAGCCTGCTCCAGGGCTTCTTCGGCTTTTTTGCCCGTAAGACCTTTGTTTCTCAAATCGACCAGCATCAGATGGGTATCCGTACCGTTGGAAATCAACTTATAATCCATGCTCATCAATTTATTCGCCAGGGCTTGTGCGTTTCTGATCACCTGCTGGGCATAGGCCTTGAATTGCGGTTCCAACGCCTCTTTGAAAGCAACCGCTTTGGCCGCAATGACATGCATCAAGGGCCCCCCCTGGAAGCCGGGGAAGACATTGGAATCCACGATTTGGCCGATGGTTTTTAACTTGCCCTTGGGAGTCATCAGGCCCATGTCATTCTCCACGTCTTTTCCGACCAGGATCATGCCCCCGCGCGGTCCCCGAAGCGTTTTATGGGTGGTGGTAGTGACCAGATGGCAATGCGGGATTGGGCTCTGGAGCAAACCCGCGGCAATCAACCCCGCTGGATGGGCAATGTCTGCAATCAGCTTGGCACCGACCTGGTCGGCAATGGCACGAAACTGCTGGTAATTGATTTCCCGTGGATAGGCACTGGCACCGGTGATGATGAGGCGTGGCCGTTCCTTTTTAGCCAGGTCTTCTACCTGATTCATATCGATGTAGCCTGTTTGGCGATCCACGCCGTAGGAGATGATCCGAAACAGCCGACCGGAAAAATTTACCGGGCTGCCGTGGGTCAGATGACCGCCATGATCGAGATTCATGCCCATAACGGTGTCGCCCGGCTGAGCAAATGTAAAATAAGCGGCGATATTGGCTTGTGACCCAGAGTGGGGCTGAACGTTGGCATGTTCGGCACCGAATAATTTTTTAGCTCGTTCTTGTGCCAGCTCCTCCGCTCTATCGACAAAAGCACAGCCACCGTAGTACCGCTTGCCAGGATAACCTTCGGCATATTTATTGGTCATCACCTGGCCCATCGCTTCCAGCACGGCAAGACTCACAAAATTTTCCGAGGCGATCATTTCCAGCTTGTCGTTCTGTCGCGAAATTTCATTGCGGATGGCCTGATAAATTTCAGGATCGGTATGTTGTAGATTGATCATGATATCATCCTCATTCCTATAGCCCGGTTAATTGATGGATCTTTTTGATTCGTGGCAAATGGCGCTCCCCCTCAAAAGGCGTTTTTAGCCACACATCCACTATTTCCAATGCTAATTCATCGTTCGTTAAGCGTCCCCCCAAAGCCAACACATTAGCATCATTGTGACGACGGCTCAATTCTGCCATCTCAGTGGAGGTGCACAGGGCGGCGCGAATGCCTTTTACCTTATTGGCGACAATTGACATTCCAATGCCTGTCCCGCAGATTAAAATGGCGCGATCCGCCTTCCCTTGTGCCACAGCCCGTGCAGCCAGTACCCCATAATCGGGATAATCGGCCGGGGTAGTTTTGAAGGTGCCATAATCCTCAACCGCGAGGCCAGTGATTTCAAGATGTGCTTTGATTTTTTGCTTCAGCTCATAACCGGCATGATCCGAAGCCATGGCAATCTTCATCATAGTTTTTGTTCAAATTTTGCGGCGTTGTATTCACTCAACGATAGGACAGTCTTCCCTGATTGTCGTTACAGGTCGTGAATCAAAGCCGGGAAATAGAGAAACAGGTGGTAGTATTGTTCAGGTTTTGCATTATGCACAAAAGGGAGTTGTTCTATTGAGAAAAATCGCCAGAGAATTATTCATTCTCTGGCGAAGTGTATTTTTTATTGATAAATCCATTGATAGCATGTATCTTTGGGCTTGGTTTGCCCACGGTGGAAAAAGAGATCTTCCTTGGTTGGCCGTAATTCATTGACATAGCTCATTCGCTTCAGAGCATAGTCTTTGAATTGCAAATCTTCAGTTGCCTTTTGATATTGCTGGTACGCGAGATCATAGATCAACTTATCATCGAATTCAGCCGCCTTTTTGCCTCGGGCGGTGTAGCAATATTCAGCCGCGGCTTCATAGATTTCGCCGATGACAATGAAGGCTAAGCCATATTTAGGATCAATTTGCAGCGCTTGCCGGGCATAGCTGCGGGCTGTAGAAAATTGCTTCAACTCTTTGTAACTGGTGGCCATGTCGGTGAGGACCTTTTTGTTTGTGGGCTGCTGTTTGATAATTTCTTTATAAATGCTAATTGCCCGCGTGAAGTTGCCTTTATTTTGCAGCGAATTGCCCAGATATTCCATGGCACTCAAATCACCGGGTTTTAGCTGCAATAGTTGATCGAAATTGGCGACGGCATTGTCGTATTCGCCCAGATTGAAATATTCTCGACCTAAATTGAACAGGTTCTCAACATTCTTGGGATCGAGCTTTTTGACCTCTTCCATGCGCTGAATGGCAGCAGTGGCATCGCCAGTCGATTTGTACAATTTGGACAGCACCCGTTGCGAATCCTGATCTTTGGGATCCAAGCTGACTACTTTTTCATAGGCAGCAATGGCTTTATCGGTCTCTCCGTTTTTGACATAAAGATTGCCCAGTGCCTTCCAATCACCCACTTGTTTGGGATCGATATTGGTTGCAGCTTCGTATTCTCGAATGGCATCTTCTACTTGCCCACGGCCGTCGTAGAAGTAAGCTAACGTCCGATGAAGATAGGCATTTTGGGGATATTCTTTAACGCCTAATTCCAGCACGACTTGCGCTGAATCCGGGATATTCAATTTGATATAGGAGTCCGCCAGAAACGTGTATTTATCTTTGAATCGATTGATGGTGTCCATCTCGATCACTTTCCAGAACGGCTTGACGGCACTGCGATAGGTTTTATTTTTGTAGTACTCGTAGCCGGTGCTCCAGGCCTTATTCAGTTCAAGCGAATAGATTTTGAATAGCGAATCCGCAATCGCTTTCTGGCGCGCTTCATCAACCGGTGGAGCGACTTGTTTGGCGGTTGGGGCACAACCGGAGAAATAAATGATGAAAGCTCCCAGAATGATTGCAATAATTAAGCTGAAGACATTGGTTAGGAGGCTATTCTGTCGTGAGACCTTCATTTCTTCTCTCCTTGAAAGATTCATGATAAATTTAACAAGCTCAATTAGCACGCTTGAATTTAAGAAGCTGAATTTAAGATTTTTTTTCAAAAAAGCAAGAAAAAAGTTAGCCATTTTTTAAAAGGCGCGATTGAACCATTTTTCACCGCCGGAAACTGAAATGAATAATTGGAAAATCGTCTCTTTGATAAGACCCTGGTCAAGGGTTCCACGGTTGCCAAAACGTAGCGCTACATCCACCCGACCGAAGCTTCCATAATAAGGAAGCCCGACGCCGGTGGTTACACCATATTCGGTAATTTTAGCCCCGGTAGCATTTTTAAAATTGAGTTCATGATAGAAATAGCCCAGGCGATAATTCATCCGTTGATAATATTTTGCCAACATATTCAGGCTGGGTAGCATTTCGATACCCCCCCCGATACGGTAATCATCGTAGTAATCGGTCGCAGATTGATTGACGCGGCGAAAATCAGCCCAGGGCTGATAGATGATATCGCTGGTGATCACAAATTTTTTGAGCGCCAGATAGCTCATTCCGATGCCCCACATCGCAGGCATGGTTACCTCGTGCGGATCCATTTTGTATCGATCAATGACACCGATAAGAGAACCTTTTTGGGTGCGGTTATAGACGTGATCTTGAATAGTCAATGGAGACGAGCCGGCATACACGGCGCCTACAAACAAGTTGGAGGTCGGCCGAACCAGGATTCCCGCAGAGTAACCCGGCCCCCACATCTTGCGTGTTAATTTATCCCAGGTATCCCAGAATAGATCTGAGGTATAATCGACCAGCCAGGTTTGTTCGAGTTTCCCAAAATTATAATGAAACGAAACTCCCAGGCGCAGAAATTTAGTCACGCTGCCGCCACCGCTGAAAACGATTTTGTTGAGCCCGCCGGTGCCGCGGATTGTCTTGCGATACTGATAATCGTTGATACTGCCCGAAAGCGAGTAATCATAATCAAATTGGCTGATGGGAATAAGGCCGAGCGCCAGCGTTAGTTTGTTCTGGACGATTGGCAGTGCCATGGATACGCCATTGAGATTGGTGTATTTGGTGAACCCTTCGGCAGTACTTGTTTGACTCCAGATCGCTTCATGAATAAAATCGCCGGAGAGTCGGGTCACCGAAATGAACGGCAAGCTGGCTGGATTGACCAGGTTGATATGAAAGCCGTCGGGAACGGCCACGAGGCTGCCCCCCAATCCCATGGCCTGGGCGTTGGACGAGTATCTCAATTCACCGAAGCCCCGGGAATTGTAATATGACCCGGCCAGGCCTGGTGACAGCCATGAACCTATCAGTATCATCATTATTGATAATATTAAGAAGCAACCATGTTTTTTCATTTTTAATTATCTCCAAGTTTTTCATGCGGCAACTCAAAATCACTCATTGAGAAAGTATCCTCGGCCCCACTGCTCAATCTGAATTATCAAATTCTTGTTGTGGGGGCAAACTATAATAGAGCTCCAATTTCGGCTGGAAAGCAGATTGCGTTTTGGATGAATAAAACGCGACGCGACCAATTGTAGTCGCTTCAGCAGCCGAACGTACCAGTAGGCCATAATTAGGATTTTTTTGTCCAATCCAACCCTGCACGGTGGCAGTGATGTCGAAGGTCAGAGTACTATCTGTCAAGGTTCCCGCGTAGATGGCGGTCGAAGGCGATTCGTTGACTTCGCCTTTGCGCCAGCTCGGTTCATCCAGGCGATAGATCTGACAATCGGTTGCACCTGCTGCTTCTAAAATTGAATTGGCCTGGCTGATCGTCAGTTTCAGCAACGCCCGGTTGATATGCATGGTGGTGTCCATATTTTGCAAGTCAAATTTAATGAAGCTCCGAAACGCCATCCCTTTACCAATATAAAAATAATTGGGATCCAAATTCAGGCTGGCTTCCGAATTGAACACTGTATACGCATCCACGGCTGCAAATAGGCGGGTGGTATCCAGATGAGCACCCAACGAATCAAGATAGGTATAGATTAGAGTCATTTGCGGCATGACATTGGGGTCCAGGATTTCCCGCGCATAAACTGCGGTAATGTAATCAGCATTCGGGCTTTGCAGCCAGAAGCCATAATTGGCAACAGTGGAATCGGCCCAATTTTTGATCTGCGTAGTATCCAGCGCTACCTCAAGATAGGTGGTATCGGTGGTAACCTGGCTCTGGGTGAATGGCGAATCGCTAAAGGGCAATTGCGATACAAACATCTCCGGGTCCAGATCATTGGTCCAGTCAAAGCCGGAGGCATAGCAATTGATTGAAAAAGTATGTGGCTGCTGCCAGAAGCTGGAATCGCTGGGCCCAATATTTTGGATAATGAAAAGTTTTAAAATAGCCGAATGAATTTGGACCGAATCGGGCAGATTCTGGAATTTCAGGTAAATGCCGGATTGATAGTTGGCGTAATTTCCCAATAGCAGCGAACCGGAGCCACCCGTGTTGATGATGCGGGAGAAAAACTGTTCCGTTCCAGCAATTGGGGTCAGGGTGCTATCGCTAATCAGTCCCTCTTTGTCGCCGTAAACGAGTTGATAGCCTGTTGGCAATGGTTTATGCTTCCCGCATTGAAAGGACAGCATCAGAGCCAGGAGCGCAACGACCAGCCACTTCCATTTGTTCATACATTTCCTCGTATCATTTGATGTGAATTGTTTTGCCAGATTAACCTCCCTTTTTTATAAACCTGATGGACCAGGTTTACCCCAAAATGATAGGGTAAATAGCGATAATTGGGAATATCCCAGATGACAAAATCTGCCTGTGCGCCAACTCGAAGTGATCCAATTTGATCTGATCTGGCCACGGCCTGTGCCGCATGTTGCGTAGTTGCTAACCACACCTCCGCGGGCGTCATCTTCAAGTAAGTGCATCCCAGTGTCATTATTAAAGGCATCGATTGGGTCATGCAGGTGCCGGGATTGAAATCCGTTGCCAGTGCTACGGGTAATCCGGCTGTGATCATCTGGCGAGCGGGGGCGTAATGGGTGAGTCCCAGGAAAAATACGGCACCAGGCAACAGCACCGGAATCGTGCCGGCAGCCTTCAACAGCTCCATTGCTTCCGATGTGACATAATCCAGATGATCGGCGGATATCGCCTGCAATCGTGCGGCCAGTTCAGCGCCACCGCTGGCGGTCAATTGGTCGGCGTGAATTTTTAATTTCAGCCCAAGCTGTTTCGCAGCCAGCAGGATTTTTTCGGATTCCTGAACTGTGAAAACATGCTCCTCACAAAAAACATCGCAGAACTCAGCCAGGTTTCGTTCGGCTACTCGAGGCAGCATCTCGTCAATAATCAGGCCAATATATGCATCCCGGTAGTTGCGATATTCATCGGGTATCTCGTGGGCACCCAAAAAGGTTGGAATTAGCTCGATGGGATGCAGCCGATTCAATTCCTGGATCACTTCCAACGATTTCAGCTCGTCTTCGAGCGACAGGCCATAGCCGCTTTTGGCTTCGATAGTCGTAGTGCCCTGTTGAATGAATTGATCCAGGTAGGGCAGAATGTATTCGATCAACTGGTCCCTGGATGCGGTGCGCAACTGCCGTACGCTAAAGCGAATTCCTCCTCCGGCTTTGGCAATTTCCTGATAGGTTTTGCCCTGAATTCTGAGTTCAAATTCATGTTCGCGAGTTCCCCAAAAAATAGGATGAGTGTGAGCGTCCACAAAACCCGGCGCAATCACTTTGCCCTCGGCATCGATAACATCCGCGCCTTGGCTCAGCCTTATCGTGTCCATTACCGTTTTGGTTTTCCCCTGGGCAACGATCTTCCCCTGGTAACAGGCAATGGCCCCGTCCTGGATAACCGTCAGGCAACTGCCGTTCTCAGCATCAGACTCAGGACATAATAGTTGATTAGCGTTCATGACCAGGAGGTCGGCTTCACACATCGAGCTTCCTCTACAAACAACATAAATAGCGAACCCAAAATAGCTGTTAAAATTTGTCTTTTTAACTCATCGGTTCAGAAGATAGTTTCATTACGAGGTTCTATCGGGAATTTGGGCGATGGAATGGCGATCGCATCTGGTGGAATGATCGTTTAGCAGAGTTAAGCGCTCCTTGCGACTGAGTACCAGGCTATTTTACAATTGTAAGGGATAGGGGGGGCTGAGGGATTTTTGCTGTTTCAAAACTTGCACATATTTTATATTGACTTTTAATATTTATTTTCTTATAATTGATGCTTCAGATAGTGACCAATGGTCTTGCTGAAAAAATAACTGTATTTATTCTCAGCAGAGTAATTAGCTATGCCTATTTATGAATTTCAATGTGGGGAATGTGCCACCAGGTTTGATGAGTTGGTGCGCAGCCAGCAAGCACTGAGCGATATCCATTGCCCAAATTGCCATTCGCAGCAGGTTCAGCGATTGATGTCTGCGTTTGGTTTTTCGACCAGCAGCGGCAGTCTGGTTGGGTCTAGCTCCGGCTCATCCTGCGGCACCTGTTCCAGCAAGCATTGCTCGACCTGTCATTAGTCGATTACTGAGTATTGAATATCAGGTAGCCAGTAGCTAGTAGTTGCATCAAGGAACTGCAGCATGGGAGCACTTGCTTAAGCATGAACATGATGCTAAGTATCTGGTTCAGTTGCGGGATGAAGCGGCCGCGGTGTCGCATGCTTGGTCGGCGACGTAGTATTTGCCGAAAGCATAGGGTGGAGTCAGACTGAGAGTTACAGTTTTGGGCCGCAGGGAGATTCGCCAATTAATATTTTAATAGTTGAGTAATTGGATGAGCAAAGAATTAAGCATTCGCCGGAGGAGGTATCGCCTGTGACGAAAGGAGATCTGATAGATATTTTGGCGGAGGGGACTGGATTGACCAAGGTTGAAACCGCCGCAGTGGTGGATGGTATGATTGCCACAATGAGCTATGCGCTGCGAAAAGGGGATACCATTGATATTCGTGGCTTCGGTCGTTTCAAATTGGCTGCTCGCAAACAGCGTCGGGGGCGGAATCCAAAGACGGGCGAAGAAATCGTCATTCCTGCCCGCAAAGTCCCGGTATTTCATTGCTCAAAGGATTTGAAGGCTTATGTGAATGAGCCCATAGAGCAAGAGGAAGAGCTGTTCACGTTCAGCAGTTGAGAAAATGCTGTTACAACCGCGAAGCACCCGATGAAGCTACTCCGACGATTTAAAAACTTTGGCGTTACTGCCAGTCATGATCGCAACGCATACCGCGATTTTCAAACCCGCATCGGTCGATATTATCGTGACCATTTGGTTCGGCCCTATGTTCGCAGCGGCAAGGTGCTGGATATCGGCTGTGCCGAAGGTGGGGTGTTATTGGCATTTGCCGAAGCCGGCTATGATTGTACGGGATTGGAATATAGCGCCAATCGAGTCGAATATGCTCAGGAGCAGGATCAGGGCCACATTCGGTTTTTCCAGGGCGATATCGAGCGCTTCGTGATTCCAGAGCAATATGATGTGATTCTGCTGTTGGACGTATTTGAACATTTGGCGGATAAACTGACCGCTCTGCATCACATCCGTCAGATGCTGGCGCCGGCTGGAATCGTCATTATTTCATTTCCGCCATTTCAATCTGCTTATGGCGGTCATCAGCAAGTGATGCGTTCGTGGCTGAAATTTGTGCCCTGGGTGCACCTGCTGCCTGAGAGCATCTACCTCAGGGTGTTACGACGGGTGGAACGTCAGAATATCGAGTCGCATTTGCGCAATTATCGAACCGGAACGACGATCCGACAATTTGAGCATTTGGTGAAGCAAACGGATTTGAGAATCATTTATAAACAAACCTATTTGATCCGTCCGCGACAAGCGTTGCGATTTGATTTAAAGATCAGAGTCTATCCGCTGAATGTGGGGCAAGAATATCTGGCTACGGGAACGGATTACGTTTTAGCTTATGAAAATAATTTACACCAAGTGAATCGTTAGTGTCGGCCATGGCCAAGGAAATGGCTTGAGCTTGATATGAACAATAATGAATTCAGAGTTTGAACTAAGAACATATAAATTGGTAGCGACCTTATGGCAAGGTGAACGCTGCGGAAGGAGGTGGAAGCGATGCCCAGTGGTAAAAAGCGAAAGCGACATAAAATAGCCACACACAAGCGCAAAAAACGCTTAAGAAAAGATCGCCACAAAAAGAAACTTCGTTAGCACGAGGACACCGTAGGCTTGATTTCTCAAGTAGCGGAGCCATTGATTGAACCGATGAGCAATAAGATGCATCCAAATCAAAAGACAATATTGTTGATTGATGATGACCAGTCGTTGCATGCTTTGATCAAAGCAACGATGCGCAAATCCGGTTATCGGCTTGTTTCCGCTTTCAATGGACAAAATGGGCTCGAAGCGATCCTGCGAGAACATCCAGAAGTTGTAATTCTGGACTATTTATTGCCCGACATGATGGGAGATCAAGTCTACGCTGAACTCATCAGCAATCCTCGATTGGCAACTGTCTGCCAGACTCCAATCATTGTTTTGACTGGCAAGGAACTGACGCCGGCGCAGCGAGATCGCTTTTTAGCCGGTAGCTTTACCACGTTTTTGCAAAAACCTTTCGGCAAAAATGAATTGCTGAATGTCATCGATAATGTGCTGCGGCAGGCTGAGGTGCAGCGACGCAATCAGCAGCTTCAGAGCGATCTTCAGCAAACCAGTGATTACCTGGAGTCGCTCATTCAACAGCTTCCGCTGGGCATTTTGTCAGTCGACCGGCAAGGGAACATTTTAAAGATCAATCGTTATCTGCGTCAGCTTCTTAAACCGACACAAGCCGCCCGCCTGATAAACAAAAATATCTTCGATATCAAGCTTTTTCATTATCCGGCATTAGCTGCCGAGCTCAGGTCGTTGCTGGAATTAGGGTTGAGTTTCCAGTCAGCTCCACTTGACTTTTTTGTTGCACCTGGTCGCAAATTGAAATTGGTGCTCTCTGGAGTGCCGCTGCAAGCACCGGACACGACGGCGATCGCTGGTGGTCTGCTATTGGTGCAGGATGTTACTCAGGCCATCGAAAGAGAGCATAGTTTATCGATGCTGAGTCAAATCAGTGAGTTCATGCAGCGGACCATGGCGCTGGATGAACTGCTACACCTCATATTGACTGCCGTCACCGCCGGCTGCGCGATGGGATTTAGTCGGGCGATGATTTTGTTAGTTAATTCAGAGACCGGCTTTTTGGAAGGTCGCATGGGCGTGGGGCCAGCTTCGGAGCGCGAAGCCCATCGTATCTGGAATGAACTGAGTCGCGAAGACATTCCGCTATCACAATTCTTAGAAAAATATGGCCGCAGAGTGCCGGTGAATGATTATTTTAATGAATTGGTGAAAAAGATCAGTGTGCCGTTGAATTGGCAAAACTGCGTCTTTATTCAGGCGCTCAAAGATAAACGATCGTATCGTCTGCGCCGCAACTCGGTGCAAATCGGAATTGCGCCGGAACTTCTGGATGAATTAAAGGTAGATGAATTTGTCATCGTCCCGCTATTGGCGCGAGATACAGCCGTGGGGCTGGTGGTGGCCGATAATCAGTATAGCCAGCAGGTAATTGATGATAAGCGGCTGAATTTGCTCTCGCTATTTTCCATGCAAGCAGGGTTGGCTATTGAGCGGGCCGAAAATTACCATCGGCTGGATGTTGAGAAAAAAAAGTTAGAGCAGGCCTATCAGCAACTCAAGAGCGCACAGGATCGTTTATTACAAGCCGAGCGGCTGGCGACTATTGGAGAGATGGCAGCTCAAGTGGCCCACGAGATCCGCAATCCCCTGGTAACCATCGGCGGCTTTGGCCGCAAAATCCTCAAGGCTGCTGAAGGCAGCCATGATCAGCAACTTCAAAATATTGCACGAATTATTACCGAAGAGGTCGATCGGCTGGAGAATATTCTCACCAACTTGCTCAGTTTTTCACGTTTGTCCCGGCCGAAGCTGGAACTGGCGGATATCCATCAGGTCATCGAAGATAGCTGCTATTTGATCGATGCGAAAGAAAATCTGGTTTTAAAAAAGATTCACCTGGTCACGGACTTTGATCGCTCGCTGCCCAAAACCTATCTGGATCCAGCTCAGATCAAACAAGTGCTGCTTAATTTGCTGGAAAATGCCATAGCGGTAATGCCCGATGGTGGAAAACTGTCCGTGACAACCAGGCGTGATAACGATTTTATTCGTGTAAGTATTACGGATACCGGCCCTGGCATTGCGCCTGAGGTGCTGGACAAAATGTTCAATCCGTTTTTTACAACCCGTGCGGGTGGCACAGGATTGGGGTTGCCAATTGCGGAGCAAATCATCCTTAGCCACGGGGGCAAGATCGATGTGGATAGCCAACTGGGCCGCGGAACGACATTTCATTTTAGTTTGAAAATCATGGCTACTGCCAGTCCTGGGCAAGGATAACGATGAGTTGCTGATCTTGTTGAGCGGGATATAATGCAGCGTTCAATGACAATAGGCAGGAGCCCATTGGCTCGTGAGGCCTATTGCTGATGTAACAGGCAATGATAGCAGCCGGAAAAGATCGGGATAGAAAAATGGTCAGTTTCCGAGCGGCTGGCTATGGTGCCGGTATACGAAATCGATGTTGTTAAAGGCTAAGCGTATGCTTGAAATCCAATCGGAGCTGGATATTCCGCAGGTGTATTCCGTAGCGGAATTGACGCGCGAAATCAAAGTGCTTTTAGAAACCTCGTTGCCCGTTTGCTGGGTGGAAGGTGAAATCTCCAATTTTAAAATCCACACCTCGGGTCATTTTTATTTTTCGTTAAAAGACAATGATGCCCAGTTGCCATGCGTCATGTGGCGTTCTCGGAACGTGGCGCTGTTCTTCACGCCGCAGGATGGCATGAAGGTGCGGGCGCTGGGTAGAGTTACGGTTTATGAAAAACGAGGGTACTATCAATTCGATGTGATCAAGCTGCAGCCGGTGGGCGTGGGAGAATTGCAGCAGGCGTTTGAACAATTGAAGCGAAAATTGCATGCTGAGGGACTATTTGATGCACAATATAAGCAGCCGCTGCCTCGCTATCCGCAACGGATCGGAATCGTCACCTCGCCAACTGGGGCGGTGATCCAGGACCTGGTGACGATTATAAATCGACGGTTTCGCGGTGTCGAAATTATCTTGAAACCGGTACGCGTGCAGGGCGAAGGTGCAGCAGTGGAGATCGCCAATGCCATTGACATGTTTAATGAATATGGTAAAGTTGACGTGCTGATTATCGGGCGTGGCGGCGGTTCATTGGAAGACCTGTGGGCGTTCAATGAGGAGACGGTGGCCCGCGCCATTTTTCGGTCGAAGATCCCGATTATTTCGGCGGTTGGACATGAGGTCGATTTCACTATCAGCGACTTTGTTGCCGATGTCCGCGCGGCCACGCCATCCGCCGCTGCCGAGCTGGCGGTTCCCGACCAGGCTGATGTGCGAAAGCAACTGCGGTTTCTGCAGCAGCAGCTTACTGATATCACAATGGCGCGAATTCACGGGGAACGAGAACGGCTCCAGGCGTTGCTGAACAGCTACAGCTTTCGACGAACACCGGACCGGATCCGGCAATTTCAGCAGCGCGTGGATGAGCTACAGCATGCGTTAGAGCTTTCCGTGACTCATCATCTGGATCTGGTATCTCAACATTTGCAGAGTCTGACGCAGCGCCTGAAGGCTTTGGCGCCAGCAGCGATTTTGAAGCGTGGTTACAGCATTTGCCTGCGAGCTCGCAATCAGCAGTTGATCACCCAGGCCAGTGCGTTGCAGGTTGACGAAACCATCCGGGTGCAATTTTATCAGGGGCATGTTCTCGGAACGGTCAATGAAATCGATCCAATAAATTCGGTGTTGAAAATTGGTGGCCAAGATGACGGTTGCATGGAGTCTCCAGAGTAAACCAATTTTGCCAGGAATCATTTTATAAGAATTGTTATAGACTTCTGCAAAAGTAAAATTTTGGTGTTATTTCCAACGGATCCGCCAGTTGGCGGAGGAGTGAGAAATCTGTATATCTCATAAGTATAAATCGTTAAACAGATTTTCCCCGCCAAATGGCGGGTTGAAATGACATTTTTTCCTATTTTGCAGAACTCTAAAGAATTGTTACGATGTGGAGGTAGCGCGTTGGCTGAAAAAACTTTCGAAGAGGCAATGAGCAAATTAGAAGCCATTGTGGCCGAACTGGAGCAGGGTGAATTATCGCTGGAGGAAACGCTGCGAAAATTTGAGGAAGGCATGAAGCACTCCCAATTTTGCATGGCCAAATTGGAACAGGCTGAACAAAAGCTAAAGAAATTGGTTAAAAAAGAAAACGGATTTGAGCTGGAAAGCCTTTGAGAGGCGATTTCAGGCCGATGCCGAAACCATCGATTCGGTTCAGTCACTCGACCTGTAGGCGTCGGGCGTCTTGAGTGAAATTGGCAGTCCCATGTTGCCGGCTTTCGAGGCCAGCGGAGAACCCATTTATGATTTTCGGAATTACGGGGAACACGACCAAGAGTATGATCCAGGGTATCCTCCCCGAAGTGATTGCCTGGATGGAGGAACGAAAGATCTCATACCTGGTCGATCGCGAACTCTTAAAATTGGTGCAATTGCCGTCGTCGGCTAAGACGGTGACAATGAGTGAACTGGTACAGACTTGCGACATCATGTTGGCCTTTGGAGGCGATGGAACCATATTGGCTACGGCTCGATCCATTGGCGCGTCAGGTGTGCCGATTCTCGGCATCAATATTGGTCGGCTGGGATTCCTGGCCGAGGTGACGATCGAGGATTTGTATGAACGGCTGGAAGAAATCATGAGGCAGGAATACTTTATCCTGGATCGCATGGTGCTGGAAGCGAATATTTCGCAGGGCGATCGAACGCAGACGTTTTTTGCCTTGAACGATGTGGTGATTGATCGCGGAGGTTTTAGTCGCGTGATCAAAATCGAGGTCTTCATCGGTGAAGAATTTTTGAATAATTACCTCGGAGACGGCATCATTATCGCTACTCCTACCGGCTCGACTGCCTATTCGCTATCAGCTTATGGCCCGATTCTGGCGCCTACGGTCAACTGTGTCATCATCAATCCCATTTGTCCCCATTCGTTAGGCGTGCGGCCGGTGGTGATCCCCGATGATAGTATCATTCGTATCATTCCGCATATCGAAGGTGAGATGATCAATGTCAGCATTGATGGACAATGGAGCCAAAAATATGCTCGGCCGGCGCAGATCGAAATTGTGATTCGGAAAGCTGACCATACCATCCGCTGGATTCGACATCAACATCGTACTTTTTATGATCTGTTGCGCGCAAAGCTGAATTGGGGCGCTGATCGCAGAATCGAACCGAATCATTAGCTTGTCATTTTCCCTGGCTTCTGATGCTGGCAGCATTCGAGCGGTTAAACCTGCAACAGGTAAATGGCGCCCAAGCTATAAATCAGACAATGCATCCGATGTCTCCTGGAACCGAATTCAGCAACGAGGATAAAATCGGTTAGCGTTGCAAGGGGCATACCAATTTCATATCGCAGGTAAAAGATCGACGTTTTTACTCGACCCTGGTAGCAATAAATTGTCAGAGATAACTCCAACTTCAATGAACCTATAATGAAAGATCGAACGACCTCAACGCCGCTGATGGAGCAGTATCTCGCCATCAAGGCCAAGCACAAAAATGCCATTCTGTTTTATCGGATGGGCGATTTTTACGAGATGTTTTATGAGGACGCCAAGATTGGATCCGAAGTGTTAGGCATCGCCCTTACTTCTCGAGCGCATGGCAAAGCGGCCAATGTGCCTCTGGCTGGCTTTCCCTATCATGCGCTGGATACCTATCTCACCAAGATGATTCGCGCTGGTTACCGGGTGGCTATTTGTGAGCAAGTGGAAGATCCCAAGCAGGCCAAAACAGTGGTGCGCCGCGATGTAGTGGAGATTGTTACGCCGGGAACCACTTTTTCGGAAGAGCTGTTGGAATCCAAGCGAAACAATTACTTGGGTTCGATCTTTCTGAACAAAGAAATCTGCGGCTTTGCCGTGGCTGATGTGACCACGGGCGAATTTTTCGTCGCTGAATTTCCTAAAGACAAGATGCGCGAACAGGTTTTGCTGCTACAACCAGCCGAACTTCTTGTCGCTGAAACTCAACTGCAATATGTCATGCAGCAACTCCAGTTGACCGATGCCACTTTCGTTAGCAATCTGGAGGATTGGATTTTCAACCGTGATTATGGCTATGAAATACTTACTCAGCATTTTAAAACTACATCATTGAAAGGGTTCGGCTGCGAAGATCTGGATGCTGGCATTGCTGCGGCTGGTGCCATTCTGAATTACCTCAAAGAAAATCAAAAGAACGATCTCAGTCATATCACCCAATTGCGCCGACGGTATGATTCGGATTACATGGTAATCGACCCCGCCACTCAGCGAAATCTGGAACTGGTGCAGTCCCTGTCCAATCGCGATGATAAGAACACCTTGCTATCGGTGCTGGATCAGACACGCACGGCCATGGGCGGCCGTCGATTGGTGAATTGGCTGTTGCAGCCACTGAATCAGTTGCCTGCCATTAATCGGCGATTGAATGCGGTGGAGGAGCTTTATCAAAAAAATGAGCTGCGCAAAAATGCTCGGGAGTTGCTGCGACAGGTGGGCGATCTGGAGCGGTTGGTTTCAAAGATCACCACTGCCAGGGCCAATGGCCGTGACCTGATCGCCTTGAAATCGGCCTTAAAGCTCATTCCTGCAATTCGGCAGGCATTAAAAGAGACGGAAACCGAATATCTGACCACCATTCGCGATAATTTAGCTGAGATTCACGAGGTGGTGCAGGAAATCGAGCGGGCGATTGTTGATGATCCGCCGCTCGCCACCAACGAGGGGGGGCTTATCCGAAAGGGCTATCATGCCGAGTTGGACCATCTTCGCGAAATTGCCTATTCGGGCAAAGATTGGATTGCTCGGTTGCAGCAAGTAGAGCGGGATCGGACCGGTATCCCCTCCCTCAAGGTTAGCTATAATAAGGTATTTGGCTACTATATTGAAGTGACTCGACCGCACCTGGCAAAGGTGCCTAATGATTACGTTCGAAAGCAGACGCTGGTCAACGCCGAGCGTTTCATCACCCCGCAGTTGAAAGAATATGAGGAGCAAGTGCTGGGGGCTGAAGAAAAAATCATCGCCCTGGAATACGAGCTATTCTGCCAAATTCGGCAGATGGTGGCACTGCATGTAAAAGAGATACAGCAGAATGCTGCCTTACTTGGAGAACTGGATTGCCTATTAAATTTTGCTCATGTGGCGAAAGAAAATAATTACTGCAAACCCACTGTAACCACCGACGCCGAAATTATTATCAAAGACGGCCGTCATCCAGTGGTTGAGAAACTTCTGCGCGCAGGAGAGACTTTTGTGCCTAATGATGTTTATCTTAATAATGAAAGTCACCAAATTTTAATCATCACCGGCCCCAATATGGCTGGAAAATCCACTTACCTGCGGCAGGTGGGGCTGATCGTGCTCATGGCGCAGGTGGGTAGTTTTGTTCCAGCCAGTTCTGCCCAAATAGGGCTGGTCGATAAAATATTTACCCGGGTTGGCGCGTCCGATAATCTGGCTGCGGGTGAGAGCACATTTCTGATGGAAATGAATGAGACGGCTAATATTTTGAATAATGCCACTCCCAAAAGCTTGATCCTTCTGGATGAAATCGGGCGTGGTACCAGCACCTTTGATGGCCTATCCATCGCCTGGGCTGTTGCAGAATATCTTCACAATGCTGGCGAAGTCGCGGCCAAAACGCTGTTCGCCACCCATTACCATGAATTAACGGAACTGGAATTAATCCTGCCTCGTGTAAAGAACTACAATGTCGCTGTCAAGGAGTGGGGCGATAAAGTTATTTTCCTGCGGCGGATCGTTCCTGGCGGTTGTGACCACAGCTACGGGATTCAGGTGGCGCAGTTGGCTGGATTGCCTGCTAAGGTCATCGAGCGCGCCAAAGAAGTGCTGGCCAATCTCGAAGCCGACGCTCTGACGCCAAATGAGGTCCCTCGGCTGGCTCGCCACGAGACCATGACCCAAACTAACGAGACGTCGTTGCAGCTCGATCTATTTGCGGTCCAGGAGCAACAACTGCGACAGACCATTGAACAGTTGGACCTTAATGAGCTCACGCCCATTGACGCCCTTAATACATTATTTGAACTCAAAAAGATGGTTCACACCAAGAATTGAGTATCCGTTGGTGACGTGGCGAACAATCGAGCCGCGACCCGGTAAATTTCATCATTATGAGAGACGAACTATGCGCATGCTTCGGTGGATCTATCGTTTGATCATCATCAGTCTGATGTTTAGCACTCAAGGTTATGGGGGCAAAATAGTCAAGGCAAAATATGCCGGGGAATTTATGGCTACCGGTGTGGGGGCCCGGGCATTGGGTATGGGTGGCACCTTCGTGGCTGTGGCCGAAGACATTACGGCTGGCTATTGGAATCCCGCGGCCTTGACGCAATTAGAATATCCACAGCTTGCCGGGATGCATGCTCAGCAGTTTGCCAGTATTGTCAATTACAACTACGGGGCGGTGGCTATGCCTTTAGCCCATTCACGAACCATTGCCCTGTCCCTGATCCGGTTGGGAGTCGACGATATACCTAATACTACGGCAGCGCTACTGGATTATGGGGCCGATGGCATTCCCAATACCGGTGACGCAGGGGAAGGCAATGGAAAAATTGATGAGAATGAGCGACTTGATCCCAATAAAGTTTTCTATTTTAATTCGGCTGAATATGCCGTTTATATGAGTTACGCCACAAAAGGGAATGACAATTTTTACTATGGCGGCAATTTAAAGTTGGTCCATAAGGGAATAGGAGATAATTCGGCCTGGGGCATGGGCTTTGATATCGCCTGCCTGTGGCAGCCGCTGGAGCGACTAAGCATCGGCGCCAATCTACAGGATGTTACCACGACATTGCTGGCGTGGGATACCGGTCGGCGCGAGGCAATTACGCCGACGTTAAAGACCGGTCTGGCCTATCGTTGGGAGTTTTCAAACATTGCCAGTGTAATTATTCCCGCATTCGATATGGATATTCGGTTTGAAAATCGTCGTTATTCTGCCCAGTATAATCTGGGCTGGATGAGCTTTGATCTTCATGCTGGCGCCGAATATCGCTTCAAAGAGCGATTGGCACTGCGTGCAGGCTTGGATACGGGACATTTCACAGCCGGCTTTGGCGTTAAGCTGCCAAAGTTGAATGTCGATTATGCGTTTCTCAGTCACCATGATTTAGGTGATACTCATCGCATTTCATTGATATTGACGATCGAAGAGGAAAAATTCAGACGGAAATAATGGCGTACTCGTTACAGGGGTGAATAAGTATCTCAGAAAACAAATGGAGGATCCAGGCTTCTTTAACTCTCGGTCGAACACTGCCTCAAGTGGTTATTCTTCTTATGATCCGCTTCAACGACGCAACATTGAGTCTGAGGATGTGAATTCAGAATAGAAACTCTCGCGGCACCATTGTTGTGTTCATATCTCCTGGGTTGGCGTGGCGGCAAAGCAGAGGTGGTTCATGGTATGCTGCGGCGAAAGAGTCAACTATATATGGTGGTATCGAACTTGAAAAGGTCTTATTAAAGACCTTTTTATATATCATGACCAGGGTAACTCTTTAAAAAAAAAGAAAAACATCAAAAAAAATGTTTGACAAATTCAAAAAAAATTTGTATACTCATTCTTAATTTTAAGCATTTATTTATCCTCAATTATAGTTTGTGGTAATATTATGATATCAAGTATGACCGGTTTCGGTCGTGGTGAAGTCAAGAAGGAGGACTATGAAGTACTTGCAGAAGTGCGTTCGGTGAACAATCGGTATCTTGATGTGCAGGTCCGATTGCCCCGTAGTTTTTCGCATCTCGAAAATGAAGTGAAAGCGTTGGTCAAAAACTACGTGACACGAGGGCGGTTGAATATCTTTGTGAATCTGAAGAGCAATCAGGAAGAGCTCGCCAACGGCCTGACCATCAATAAGGATTCAGCACGCGTGTATTGGAATCTGCTGCGAGCATTGAAACGCGACTTAAAAATACCTGGTCGCCTGAAATTGGATCATCTGCTCCATTTTACGGATGTCATTACTTACGATGAAGAAGGTTATGCCGAGGACGGCCTCTGGCAAGCGATCGAAAGCGCGCTGACAATGGCGCTGGAGCAACTTCGGCAAATGCGACAGCAGGAAGGAGAGCAGTTGGCTCGGGATCTGATGCAGCGCATCGATCTGTTGACCGAAAAGATCGCGCGCATCGAAGCGATTTCCCGCCAGCGGGCTAACGAAGAACTGGAGAAGTTGCGACAAAAAATCCAGGAGATTTTGCACGATACGGATATTGAAGCCTCTCGCCTGGAAACTGAAATTGCCTTGATGATCAATCGGATGGATGTGACCGAGGAGTGCGTCCGCTTCCGCAGTCACAATACTCTTTTTCTGGATATTTTAAAATCGGACGAAGCCAGTGGCAGAAAGATGAATTTCTTGCTCCAGGAAATGACGCGTGAAGCCAATACCATTGGCGCCAAAGCCCTGCAGGCAGAGATTGCCCATCTTGTCGTTGACATCAAAGAAGAGATAGAAAAGATACGAGAACAGGTACAGAATATTGAATAATCCATACCATGCTGACGGCAACAGAAAGGTTTGGCGGAATTTTCGCAGCCAGTTCGAAGGTACATCGATTAATAATGGCTTGCCAAGTGGCAAATGAAGTCGGATTGCGTCCAAGAAATTTGTGACTGGAACGGAAGAACGCCAGATCGCCCTGGTATTTGTGATGCAGCGACGATGTGGCAGCGAGGCGGCTTAAATTTGATAGCTGAGGTAGATTGAAGACATGATTAGTATTGGTTATCGAAATTACGTGATGGCCGAGCGTATTGTGGCGGTAGTAGCTCCAGGCTCGCGACCAACTAAAATTTTGATCAATGGTGCTCGTGAGAATGGTAAATTGGTTGATGCCACCATGGGCAAGAAAACCAAATCTGTCATCATTGTTGATAGCAACCATGTCATTCTCTCCGCCAATGCGCCCGATACGATTGTACATCGGGTGCAAGCGGCAAATGATCGGTCGAGCCTGAACCCGGAGGGCGATGGTTAATCGATGCGCGGTTTGTTGATCATTTTCTCTTCTCCTTCAGGCGGAGGCAAGACATCGGTGATTCGAGCGATACTGCAGCAGTATCCGAATGATTTTGTATATTCTGTTTCCGCCACCACTCGACCGCCACGACCGGGGGAGATACATGGGACCGATTATCTATTTCTGTCACCGGAAGAGTTTGAGCAATTCATTCGCGATGATCGGTTGCTGGAATGGGAACACGTTCATGACTATTACTATGGCACGCCCAGGCAATTTATCGATGAGGCCATCAATCAGGGGAAAATGGTCCTGCTGGATATCGATGTGAATGGTGCGTTGCGCATCGCGGAACGCTATCCCCAAATTTGCCTGACCATTTTTCTAGCGCCGCCTTCCATTGATAAATTGGTCGAGCGCTTGCGGGCACGAAAGACCGATTCGGCGGAGGCTATCAATCGGCGATTGGAACGAATTCCACTGGAAATGAAGAAAGCGAGCCAATTTGATTATATCATTATCAACGATGATCTCCAGCGAACCATCGACGAGGTGGTTCAGGTGATTTTCGAATTTCGAAAGAAACATAACTGAAGATAGCTAAAAAGTTGCTTTGATAACCTCTGGATCAGCCCTTTGACAGCAATGGTGGCAGTCAAGCGAAAGGTTTTTTATATTTGATCATAATCTGCCAACTACGTCTTTGCCGGAACTGGCTCGCATGATGGAGCGAATATAACCATCATGCGATTGGCAAGAAGCTCTGTGCCGGTCAGAAAAGTGAGTTGTAATCCGACCAGATCTTTTTGCCAGATAGGGGCACCGGAGATAATTATTCAAAGCAAATGATTGAACGAAAGCAATTCGTAACAGGAGGCCAAAGAATATGTCCAGTACTATTCCATTGAGTGAGTTGACCAAGTATAGTGATAATATTTATGAAGCGATTGTGATTATAGCCAAGCGCGCCCGTCAGATTAATGAAGAGCAGAAGCATGTAATCGAGCGCGAGACGGTGATGGATGAATCGATGGATGCCTTTGATGAAGAAGATGAAGAACTTGAGGAGCCGGAAGAGGTCACCGTTGAACGAAAGATAATTAAATTGCCGAAGCCCACGGAACTGGCAATTCAGGAGATGCTGGCTGGCAAAATCAAGTGGGATTATGGTGTGCAGGAAGCAATGGAAGAGCGCGAAAATTAGGCATGTTTGCTCAAAAGAAAATTTTGCTGGGCATCACCGGTGGCATAGCTGCTTATAAAAGCTGTGAATTAATACGAGAATTGAAACGGCAACATGCCGAAATTCGCGTGGTGCTGACCGCTGCTGCCAGGCAGTTTGTAACACCGTTGACCCTGGCGACTTTGGCGGAAAATCCTGTGCTGGGTGAGATGTTTGGCGAAGAATACGCCACCACAACCATCCACATCGAGGCTGCGCGCTGGGCCGATGTGGTGTTGATTTGTCCGGCGACTGCTAATACCATTGGCAAGATCGCTAACGGCCTGGCCGACAATTTGCTGACGACCCTAATAATGGCTACAACTGCACCGGTGGTTTTCTGTCCGGCCATGAACAAGGAAATGATCGGCAATCCGTTGTACCTAAGCAACGTCGAAAAACTTCAGCAGTTGGGCTATCACTTCGTAGCCGCAGGCGAGGGTGAATTGGCGTGCGGTGAGTTTGGAATTGGGCGTCTGGCAGATACACATCGTATCATCAATAAGCTGCGGCGGGTGTTGTTGGGAACCACAGAACTGGCTGGCAAGCGGGTGTTGATTACCGCCAGTCGGACTGAGGAGCCCATCGATCCCGTGCGCTTTATCACCAATGCCGCATCCGGCAAAATGGGTTTTGAACTGGCAACGGCTGCGGCGCTTCGAGGTGCCGAGGTGACGTTGATTAGCGGGCCAACGTCGTTAATGCCGTTTGACGATGTTCACTACATTCAGGTGCGAACCAGTGATGAGATGGCTGATGCGGTCATGCAGCATCTGGAGCGCCAGGACATCGTCATAATGGCTGCGGCGGTGGCGGATTTCAAACCGGCCTTCTACTCGGCGCACAAGATCAAAAAAGATCAATTTGTTGGTGAGATGCAGTTGGAAAAGACCAGAGATATCCTAAAAACGATTGGTCAACAGAAGAATCGGCGATTGCTGGTGGGGTTCGCCCTGGAGACCGATAATGAAATCGCTCATGCGCAGGCAAAACTGCAGGAAAAGCATCTTGATCTGATCGTCGTCAATAATCCGCTGGCGCCTGGAGCCGGCTTTCAAACCGATACTAACATCGTCACGCTGATCGATGCTCAGGGGCATGTTGAAAAATTGCCTTTGATGAGCAAATTTCAAGTGGCGAACCGGATTATTGATGAAATTGTGTCGCGAATGCCAATGTAGTATCGCGACCAAATTTGAAACATTACTGAGCGCCTTTATTTGAGGCTCATATTTTCATTGATCATTGGCAATGGAAAAGCGCAGCGGCTGATGATAAAAAGTCATGACCGCAAGAGTGGGATGGCTAACGCAATCTTCTATTGGATGGCAGTGACAGAACTTTCGCAAGGGAGATAGCGTAAGCGCATCCCTTGAAATCGCAAATGGGCATGCGGGTGACATTGAGAGGTCAAAAATTTTGCCCAAAAGCTAAGGGTGAACGGTAAATATTAAATGATGACGCAGCCACTGAAAATGGAGCCGGAGCCAGATGCTGAAATCGTTCTGCTGCTTAACCAGATGAAAGATTTCTTTCAGGGGGAGCGGGAGCTTTACGGCGATGAGCTGTATCTGGAATATGATCCGAACCAATTGAAAATGGGTGCTGCCGAACGACAGCAAACTCGGTTAGAGCAAGCGTACGATGCCTATCGGAATTGTCAACGTTGCGGATTGGCAAGGCAGCGAACGCGCATCGTCTTCGGCAGCGGGGAACCGGGCGTCCGATTGATGCTGATTGGTGAGGCGCCAGGTTACCATGAAGATCAAGCGGGGGTACCGTTCGTGGGCAATGCAGGGCAATTGTTGGATAAGATTTTGCAGGCGATTCAGCTCACGCGGCGGGACGTGTTTATCACGAATGTGGTTAAGTGTCGGCCGCCTGACAATCGCGATCCGCTGCCAGAGGAATGCCAAACCTGCTTTCCGCTGCTAAAGCAGCAACTGGAAATTATTCAGCCGCAGTGCATTTTGTTATTAGGGCGAATTGCCGCCGGTGTGCTCTTGCAGACCGATGCGGCTATTGCCAATTTGCGAGGTCGTGTTCATGAGGCGTTTGGAGCGAAAGTGGTGGTTACCTATCATCCAGCGGCCTTGCTTCGAAATCCCGAGCTGAAGCGCAGCACGTGGGAAGATGTTCAATTGTTTCAAAAACTATTTCAGTAAAAAATGGAACTGGCCCGAAAAGAAGAGACAAAAATACAGCGCCTGCCGCCCCAGGATATCGAAGCGGAAATGGCGGTGTTAGGAGCGATGTTCTTGGAAAGCGATGCGGTTGGCAAAGCGCTGGAATTGCTGGACGAGAACTGTTTTTATAAAACTGCGCACCAAAAAATTTTCAAGGCGGCAGTGGAGCTGTATGATCATCAAGAGCCAATCGATGTGATTACACTGGCCGATCATTTGAAAAAGAAAGGCCAATTGGAAGAGGTTGGCGGCAATTACTATCTCATTCAGCTTTCGGAAAAAGTACCATCAGCGGCGAATATCGAATTTTATGCCAAAATCGTGCTGGAAAAAGCATTATTGCGGCGTTTGATCAATGTGACTACGGATATTACCAATCGCGCTTACGAGCATAAGGGCGATGTCTATAGTTTGCTTGATGACGTTGAAAAAGAGGTCTTTGTGCTGTCGGAACGGCGGCTTAAAAAGGGCTTTGTTTCGATCTACCAAACCATGCACGAGACCTTTGAGCGCATTGAAAGTTTTCATGGCAAGATGGGAGGGGTAACCGGGATTCCATCGGGGTTTGCCGAATTAGATGAGAAGACATCGGGCTTCCAGAATTCGGATCTGATTGTCGTCGCAGGCCGCCCCTCGATGGGCAAGACCGCTTTTTGTTTGAACATCGCTCGGAATGCTGCCGTCGAGCATGGAGTGCCGGTGGGTATTTTCAGCCTGGAAATGGCTGCCTATCAATTGGCTATGCGCATGCTCTGTAGCGAAGCCCGAGTAGATTCCCATGCGGTGCGAACCGGCAAACTACCGAAGGACGATTGGCAGAAACTCAGTCTGTCCGTAGGGGTGCTGGCCGAGGCACCCATCTACCTGGATGATTCGCCTGCGCTCAGCATTCTAGAGATCAAAGCGAAAGCGCGGCGCTTGAAATATGAAAAAAAGATCGGCTTACTGATCGTCGATTACTTGCAATTGATTCAAGGTCCACCGGGCAGTGAGAGTCGTCAACAGGAGATCTCCTCGATCTCTCAGGCGCTGAAAGCGCTGGCCAAGGAGTTGAACATTCCGGTGATTGCGTTGTCACAGTTGTCGCGAGCCGTAGAGTCGCGCGGAGGCGACCGGCGGCCAATGTTGTCGGACCTGCGAGAATCGGGTGCTATCGAGCAGGATGCTGATGTGGTAATTTTTATCTATCGCCCCGAGGTGTATGGGCGCACCGAGGAGGAGGGCATTGCTGAAATCATTATCGGCAAGCAGCGCAGTGGCCCGATTGGAACCGTGAAATTAGCATTTATGAAGGAATATGTATTATTTGCTAATCTGACCAGGATCTATGCTGACCAGGAAGTGGCTCAGCCATTTTAGACAATTGCATCCTGATACGACATCTTTTAGGCTGGTTGGATCGATATGGAAGCGAAATATCAACATAGTCTCGAAGCGCTTATTGAGCAGATCAAACAGTACAATCG
The DNA here is from genome assembly GCA_034505795.1 of Candidatus Zhuqueibacterota bacterium. Classification (GTDB taxonomy): domain Bacteria; phylum Zhuqueibacterota; class Zhuqueibacteria; order Thermofontimicrobiales; family Thermofontimicrobiaceae; genus Thermofontimicrobium_A. Next base: position 18,852 of record JAPDQM010000002.1, on the reverse strand, counting down.
TGGCTTTGATGTCAAATTATTGCGGAAAGCATACGAATACAGTTATGAGGCGCATAAAGATCAATTGCGGAAATCGGGTGACCCTTATTTTGAACATCCACTGGAGGTGGCCAGGATTCTGGTTGATCTGAAAATGGATATTGGTACCATTTGTGGAGGTCTGCTGCACGATGTGGCCGAGGACACCGGCGTGACGCTGGAAGAGGTCCATGAAGCGTTTGGCTCGGAGATCACTACGCTGGTGGATGGGGTGACCAAGATCAGCGAACTGAAATTCGATAGTATCGAAAAATTGCAGGCTGAAAATTTTCGCAAGATGATCATCTCCATGGTCAAAGACATTCGGGTGATACTGATCAAATTTGCCGACCGATTGCATAATATGCGCACTATCGAGTTTTTGCCGGAGCGCAAACGCGAGCGAATTGCACGAGAGACGCTGGAAGTCTATGCGGCCCTTGCCCATCGGTTGGGGATTGCCAAAATCAAGTGGGAATTAGAAGATCTGGCCTTCAAAACGTTGAATCCGCAGGCGTATGAGGAATTGGCCAGAAAAGTGAATGCGAAACGCGATGATCGCGAACGATATATCAAACGAATATCCCAGCCGATTCAGAAAGAACTGAGTCGGCAGCAAATCGACGCCAGTATTACCGGACGGCCCAAGCATCTATATAGCATCTACATGAAGATGCAGCGGCGCGGCTTGCCATTTGAAGAGATCCATGATCTATTAGCTGTGCGGATTGTGGTCAAAAAAATCGAAGACTGCTATTATGCGCTGGGTATCGTTCACAGTTTGTTTACACCGGTTAGCGATAGTTTTAATGATTATATTGCTACGCCCAAATCCAATATGTATCAATCGCTGCACACCACAGTGATTGGTCCGGATGGGAAAATGGTTGAAATCCAGATTCGCACCGAGGAGATGCATCGGACCGCCGAGGAGGGCATTGCGGCACATTGGCGTTATAAGGAAGGCCGGGTCAAAGAAGATGAGATCGATAAACATTTTGTCTGGTTGCGCCGGGTCTTGGAATGGCAGCAGGATGCTCCCGATTCCACCGAGTTCATGGAAAACCTCAAAATCGATCTTTTTCATGATGAGGTATTTGTTTTTACGCCCAGAGGCGATCTATTCCGGTTGCCGGCGGGATCGACTCCGGTAGATTTTGCGTTTGCGGTCCATACCGATGTGGGTTATCACTGTCTTGGGGCCAAAGTCAATAGCAAGATTGTGCCGCTTAATCATCGATTGCGCAGTGGAGATACTGTTGAGATTATCACGTCCCAGACACAGCATCCCAATCAAGACTGGATCAAATTTGTCAAAACCTCCAAAGCTCGCAGCAAGATCAAGCATTGGATTCGCGATTCGATGTTTGAGCAAAGTGTCAAGCTGGGTGAGGAGATTGCACAGCGTGAATTCAAGAAATATAATATTCGCAAGACGGATGATGAATTGATCGAGATTGCGCAAAGCTATGGCCTCTCCGACATCAATCAGCTTTTTGCGGCAATTGGTCGTGGCGATTTACCCATTCAGGGCATTCTTCAGAAAATTGCTCCCGAGAAAATTGAGCAATTAAAAGATGAAACCTTTTTGAAACGCTTCATTCGCCGGGCGAAAAGCCCTGAAAAAGGGGTTCGCGTGCAGGGCATCGAAAATATGCTCATCAATTTTGGGGGATGCTGTCAACCGGTTCCAGGTGACAAGATTATTGGTTTTATCACGCGCGGGCGCGGCGTCATTGTGCACCGCACCGATTGCAAGAATATTTTAAATTTATTAAAAGATCCCGAGCGCAGCATTGATGTCGAATGGGATGTGGATAAAGATAAGCGATTTTTGGTGCGACTGTATATGGTGGCGCATGATCGGCCGTATTTTCTGCGCGACGTAACTGAAGCCATCTCGTCGACCAATGCGAATATTGTGAATGTGGTCCTAAAAACCGAGGACTTCATGGTGCATAACAATATGCTAATTGAGGTCCGCAATTTGAAGCACCTCACTTCGATTATTCACAAGATCGGGAAGATCAAGGGCATCATTAGTGTCGAGCGGTTGAATGGCAGCGAAACCGGTTTTATGGCAATTGCCGACGACGCCACTGTCGCCAATGAAAATTAAATCGGGCTGCATGTAAATTGGCCTTGGCCATGCAGACGCGGCGAATTTGTACGCCTTTGATTGAGCTAACAATGTTTGCTGGAATGCCAACGGTGAAAGTAACTAACTTGTTGAACGTCGGGTCGGTAGGACGTTTTTCGATCGATCCAAAGCTTGAGTGTAAACCAAAATTAGCGTCTGATAAAAAAATAAATAATGAGAGATCAAACCAATTAATCGAGAAAAAGTATAAGGAGCAAAATCGATGAAAGAGACGATAACCAAGAAGGATGTCGCCAAACGAACTGCGAAATTGGTGGGGGAAAAAATCTATTTGACCGAAAAAGTCGTTGATGGCGTTTTTACGACGCTGCGCGAGTTCATGGCTGAGGCAGATCCTGAGGTGCGAATCGAAATTCGTGATTTTGGTGTTTTTGAAGTAAAGACCACGAAACCGAAACCAAAAGCACGCAACCCAAAAACCGGCGAAATTATCTACGTCCCAGCGCGACGCAAGACCCATTTTAAAGCCGGCAAGCTATTGAAAGAAGTGTTGAAACAACCTTTGAAATAATCGGCACCCGCTTGAGAAGCCGTCAGCAATAAGTTGCTGACGGCTTTTGCTTGAGGATTAGCCAAAGAGCCATAGCATCAATATGGCGCCAATACAGAGAGAACAATGCAAATCAACACTGATGAAACCATGACCCCTCAATCTCGCCGCGGGCGAATATTGGCTATCGACTATGGTCAGCGCCGGATCGGGTTGGCCATCAGCGATCTGCTTGGCTACACTGCTCAACCGCTGCCGACGATTCAGGTCGTATCGCTTCAGCAGACATTGGTTGCATTGGAACAGATTATCCAGGACAAGCAGGTGGTTGAAATTGTGGTCGGGCTGCCATTGAATATGAAGGGCGAAAAAGGCGTGGCGGCTGAGGCTGTATTGCAATTTGTACAGCGATTGCAGACCAAATTCCCCGGGCCTATTCATACCTGGGATGAGCGCTGGACAACTGTCGCCGCGCAGCGGGCGATGCTCCAATTCGGCCAGTCACCCAGTCGCCGCAAACATCAGGTGGATCAGATCGCAGCGCAATTGATTTTGCAATCGTTTCTGGAGTATCGGCGTCGAGCAAACTCGGATGGCCAGTCACCGGCGGCATAACTCCCGGTAACATTATCCCGGCAGCAGATGCTTATTCATCATGCATCGATAGCAAAACGGTGCAGCCCAGGATCTGCGAACTGCAATGGAGTCGATTTGTCATGGGGTGCACAAACTGCATAAGCGACTGACAATAATCCATAGATGGGGCCTTTGCGCTATCGTCAACGATGATTTCGCCATCGATATTAACCCTCATGTGTGATTGAAACGACTCGGATGGAGGATAAAACGCTCAAAATAGCGGTGGTTGGAGCTACCAGCATCGCTCAAATTGTGCATTTGCCAATGCTGGCCAGAATGAAAAATGTGAAACTGGTGGCGTTGTGTGATCCAGATCTCGCGCTGGCACAACCGATTGCGCGACATTTTAATATCCCCCAGGTATATCCCCGCTTGGAAGAGTTGCTCCAGAAAGAGAGTCTTGACGCTGTTGATATCTGCAATCCGCTGGAATCTCGATTTGACTCAGCCATTATTGCCTTGCAACGTGGCCTCCATGTGTTGATCGAGAAACCGTTCGCTGCGAATCGAGTTCAAGCTGAACAAATGGTTCAAACCGCTCGTGCCCAGCAGCGGAAAATCATGGTGCTCATGAGCCTGCGTTTCCGTCCGGATGCGATTATTTTGAAGAGTGTTGTGAACAGCAAGCAGCTTGGTGAGGTTTTTTATGTCAAAGCGGGTTGGCTGCGCCGCAACGAAAAATGGCTGCAAGCCGAATCAATGCCAACGCAGGAGGGTGGGCTGCTGGCCACCTGGGGGGTGCAGTTGATCGATCTGGGACTCTGGTTATTAGGAAACCCAGTAGTGCATCGGCTCAAAGCGGTGAACTTCAACCGAATTTATGGTGCTGAACTGCCTGATTCCAGTCTGATCGTGATGCACCTTGCCGATAGTCGTTTATTCACTATCGAAATTGGCTGGAACCTCCGGACCGGTAAGGATTTTATTTATCTCAATCTTCTGGGAAATCTCGGCGCGGCTCGGCTGAATCCATTAACCATCCTAAAAAAGCAGGGTGATCAATTGATTGATATGACTCCGGCGCTGAAAATGATCAGGCGAAAACCTTATCTCAAGTCTTATGAAAGTCAATTGGCTCATTTCGTGTTTTGTATTTTAAACAATCAACCTATTCAAGCAAGTGCTGAAGAAATTCTGACCCGCTGGCCAATTCTCGATGCGATTTCGCTATCGGCGCAGAGTGGCAGAGAGGTAGAACTGGCATGAAAAGAGACTTGTTGCTGGCTTTAACAACCAGTGTGTTATTTTCGTTGGCGTTTCCTCCGCTCAGATTAGGATTCCTGGCTTATATTGCCCTGGTCCCGCTATTTATTTTGTTGGCTGAAAAGAACTATCGCCAGGCGATTCGGTGGGGTTTTATCACCGGCTTTTTTATGAATCTGGGGACGCTGTATTGGATCAGTTGGGTTACTGTGCCTGGCGCCATCGCCGCTATTTTATATTTGCCAATCTATACGGTCATTTATGCGCTATTGCATACCCTGCTGCGGCAACGATTGCCAGAAAAGTATTTTTACTGGTGTGTGCCTTTCCTTTGGACGGGAGTTGAATATCTGCGGTCGTTAGGCGTCCTGGGATTCCCCTGGAGTTCTTTAGCTTATACCCAGACCTACTATCTATCGCTAATTCAGTATGTCAGCTTCACCAGCGTCTATGGTGTTTCTTTGTGGGTCGCAACCATCAATGTGGTGATCTGGTTGCTCTGGCAAAGCACTTCTCGTTCAAAAAAGTTGCTGCTGCTTTTTATTACGTTACTTTTGATTTTTATTATCCCTTGGATTTATGGCCAACTGGTGCTCCCCGATCCCTCAAAGGTGAATGAGGAAAAAATTCGAGTGGGCTTGATCCAGGGCAATATTGATCCCTTCCTCAAGTGGGACGATGCATTTCTGCAGGAAAACCTCATGATTTATGATAGGCTTTCCCGAGAGGCTGCTCAGCAACAGCCCCAACTGCTGATCTGGCCGGAAACTGCTGTCCCTGATTACCTTCGTATCTCTTCGTTGTATTTGAATGGCATTCGAAAATTGCTGGCTGACATCCACACGCCACTCATTACTGGTGCGCCCGATTTTGAATATCAGGCCGATCAATCCTATTTAGCGTATAATGCGGTTTTTTTGTTGACACCTGCTCAGGACTCCTTGCCCTGCTATCGCAAGATGCATCTGGTTCCTTTCGGCGAGCGGGTTCCCTTTACCGAGTCTTTCCCATTTCTTAAAGATTTTCTGGAGCGATTGGAGATGGGAGAAGGCAATTTTTCACCGGGCAATAAGGTGGTCTCCTTTACAGTGCCAATCCTCGACAACGAACATTCGGGCGCTACTCAGATGTCGCTGCGGCACCACATTCTGGCACCAGTAGTCATTTGCTTTGAATCGCTGTTCCCGGAAATTGTCCGACAGTTCATTCAAAATGGGGCAGATATCCTGATTATCGTTACCAATGATGCTTGGTTCAAACGCAGTGCCGCGCCGTTCCACCATGCGCAGGTAGCCATCTTTCGAGCCATCGAAAATCGAATCAGCATCGCTCGCTGTGCCAATACCGGCGTGTCCATGTTTATTGATCCCTATGGGCGTACCATTCAAGCCACCTCCATTTTCGAAACTGCAGTGGCGGTGAATGACCTTCCTCTGCGGCGAAAAACCACTTTTTTTTCGGAGCATGGGAATATTTTTTCCATTACTATTTCGCTATTTAATGTCGGGCCGATATTGGCAGCCATCTGGATGCCAAGACGATCACAAAAAGTTGCTGCCAGCACAACCTCCGAAAATAAGCTCGCTTAATATACAGATTTGCCATTATCAAGTGGGAGAACACTGGCCGATCCCACCAACCGGCAACGTGGTACAACCGTATTTTAGCCGCGTGCGGCGAAATTCCCAGAAATGTCGCAGGCAGGCGTTGGGAGAATGCCAATTGCAGTTTTGCATTTCCCGGTTCGATTTTTTTTATTGGCCCGGATAAATTCTGGGGAACCTGAAAGCTTCGTTGGAATTAAACGCTGTGTCGTGGCCAGCCAATTGTACTCGAACAACACGACATGACGGTGGCGATGCTAAATAAAGTTATCAAAGGAGAGCATTAATTGTTACGCTTCTTGCAGATAATCATATATGGCCTGCTGTTATTACTGACCACAGCGGTCCTGGCACAGGATAACTATTTTTTTACCCTAAGTACGACCAAAGCGCGACCTTTGGCCATGGGGAATGCGTTTACTGCGGTTGAAAATGATATTATTTCGATGACTTTTAATCCGGCCAGCCTAAGCCTGTTTTCCTCTAAAAAGGATTATCATTTCACGGCTTTCTTCAATCCGATTGCCGCTGGAACCATTTTCTATGAACGACTGCGATCGCGTTCACAGGCCGATGCTCAACCTTTTGGCATCAGAGAATCGCTGGCAACGGCATTATTGCTGGTGAAGGGATTAGCGATGACGATCAAATTCATTGACGTTGCCCTTCTTTTCAATGAACAGATTATCAATGAACCGCAGCTTCGTCGGCAGCAGCAATTTTTGGACGATGACCACCTCTGGGACAATAGCTATCATACCCTGGCGGTGCGAATGCAACTGGCTGAACGGGTGGCAATTGGTGCATCGGGAAGCTACTATCGCCAACAAGGAGATGAACGGTTGCGCCATGGGCTGGGATTCAGTTATGGGGTATTGATTAAACCCGCGCCCAGTTTGAATGTCGGCCTCTCATTTGTGGATTTTCCTGACGGACTAACAGATGCACGATTGCCCCTGGAGCGATTGGTGGATCAGACCATGAATATTGGGATTGCCTTTCGACCAACGCCCCAAACGACGATTGCTTTCGATCTCCGCAATTTAACCGAAGATGAGCGCAAGGCTGTTCGCGAAGCGCATTTCGGCGTGGAGCAGAATCTGTTGTCGATTCTGGCGTTACGGGCAGGCTTTTCTCAGGAACGATTTACGGCGCTACAAACGTATTCGGTAGGGATTGGGCTCGTGGATAGCAATTTATTTTTCTCCAGCGAGAATAAACTGGATCATCCGCAGTGGCTCTTGAATTATGCCCTAATTTATCAAAAAAATGCATCATCGCGGTTATACTGGCATTCGTTATCCCTGCTCATTCGGCTTTGAACCGTGCCCCAGCATGACGGAACTTTATGAGTGCAATCGAGTTTCAAGAAGTTGATTATTCGATAAAAAAGCGATTGCTATCCATGGCCAGACGATTTGAGAAATTCTTTCTATTAAGTCCATTGCTATGGTTCTCGCTGGAGCAAGCGCCAGTTGATAATCTAACTGTATTGAATCAACTGGCGTCAGCAGTGGTGACATCAATGCTGAGCGAGATAGAAGTGGCTCCAAAAGGCGCAGCGGTGATTCGTTCGGCCAGTGCCCGAGATAGTTGCAACTGGTGGTTTGAAGAACGCTTAATTCAGGCGCTGAACGATCGTGGAGTTAGCGAAATCAAAGTTGATCCTCAAGCAAATACCTTCAGCGGGCTATTGATTGAATATCAATTGCTATCTTTGGGTGTAAAATATCTGCCCATCGCCAGCAAAGATTCGGTTCAACGGCAGGCGTCAATCAGCGTAGCGATACGTGTGCTAACATCCCCGTCGAATGTTTTGAGCCTCCAGCAGAGCTTTAACCAGCAATATGCTGATACGGTCGCGATTCGCTGGCTCGATGAGCTTGAAAATAAAAAGCTGTCTTTTACTATGGCTGAACCACCGATCCAGAGGAGTAAGTTCAAACAATATGTCGAGCCGCTCATCGTAATGGCGACGACCGGTACGGTGGTGGTGTTATTTTATTATTTGCGGAGCAGGTAAAGGATTAATTATGAATAGACATGTCGCGCGACTTAGCGGTCTCATTATATTGATTGCTTTGACGCTGTTAGCTTGTAATCGCCACAAAATCAAGCCAAATCTCTCAGCCGAAGAACGGATGCAAAAAGCTGAGAAAATGTTTGGTGATGGTGACTATTTGGATGCAAAAACAGAGTTCAAAATCATCTTGCTCAATTTTCCCGCCAGCAACCTGAGTGATCGCGCACAGTTTTTCTATGCTGAGTGTCATTTCATGCTCAAAGAATACATACTGGCCATCGAGGAATATAAAAAGCTCATCCGTGCCTATCCGAATAGCGAATATGTTGACGATGCCCAGTATAAAGTGGCGCTAAGCAGCTTTAAGCTGTCCCCAAAATCATCGTTGGATCAAACATATACTGAAAAAGCGCTGGAAGAATTTCAACGCTTTTTAGAGGATTATCCTACCAGTCCGCTGGTTCCCGAAGCGACCAGGGCGATGTTGAAATGCCGGGAACGATTGGCTGAAAAGAACTTTAAAATCGGCGAATCCTATCGCAAGCGAGCGCTCTTTGGTTCAGCCATAATCTATTATGACTATGTGCTGGACAACTATTACGATACCTCATTTGCGGAAAAAGCTCTCTGGGAAAAGGCCGGTTGTTATCGAGCGGCAGGCGACAAAGCCCAGGCAGATAAATTCTATCGCTTGTATTTAGAAAAGTATCCCAAAAGTTCGAGGGCCGACAGAATAAAAAGTCAACTGCCAGGCGACACCATCGGCGAAAACAAGTATTAAGGTTCCAGTGCAGCGTTCGATTATCCGGGGAAGCATCCGACACCACCCATGAAAAACGCGCAAATCAAAGTTGGTCTTTTCGGGGGTTCGTTTGATCCGATTCATAATGGCCATCTGACCTTGGCGATCTGGACTCAAAAAGCCCTCTCGTTGGATCGCATCATATTTGTGCCCGCTGCGACGCCGCCCCATAAGCTCCATCATGCCATAACGAGTGCTGAACACCGCCTACACATGGTAGAACTGGCCATTCAAAACTTACCTCAATTCGAAGTCTCTGCCATCGAGATCGAACGCCAGGGCATCTCTTATACCATCGACACGGTGGTGTATTTGCGAAAAAAATATCGACTGACCAAAAAAGAATTGTATTTGATAATCGGCGCGGACAATTTATCCGAATTTTCTACCTGGAAAGATCCAGATCGCATTCTGCGCCTGTGTCAGGTGGTAGCCCTGCCACGTCCTCATGTTCCACTAACTGCATTGCCCGCAGCCATCCAGCGGCAGGTAATCCTTCTGGCCGCTCCTTTGATTGATATTTCTGCGACTGAAATTCGACAGCGAATAAAGAATCGCGAGCCGATATCACACTTCGTACCGCCGGCTGTCGAGGAGTATATCTACCAGCAGCAGCTCTATCAATAAGGCCGACCAGAAATGGACAGATTTTCATCGAGTTTAAAAAATAATCTTGATTTTATCATCATAAAATTGTAATTTTCGACAACTCTATTGTATCCGGGTTTACTAATGACTGAGGGCAGTATGATTTATTGGCTGTCTGCATATATTCTCAGACTGTTCACTAAAATCTATCTCCGGGGGAAAGTATTCGGTCGTGAAAATCTGCCCGATAAAGGGCCATATATCGGAGTGGTTAATCATAATAGCAATATGGATGTCGTTGCAATGTCGCTGGTAGTGAAGCAACGGGTCCACACCATGGCCAAAGATTCACTCTTTCGGGTCCCTGTGCTCAAATGGTGGCTCAAAGCCGTCGGCATGTTTCCAGTGGTGCGCGATGCTTCCGATGAACGGGCGTTCAATTACGGCCTGGAACTGTTGCGGCAGGGTAAAGTATTATTCATGGCACCGGAAGGCACGCGCAAGAAGATCGAAGGTCAGCGGAATCGACCTCGCACTGGCTTTGTGCGTCTGGCACAATTGACCGGATGTCCTGTAGTGCCGGTTGCAATTTATGGTACTGAGCGAGTATTGCCGCCTGGTGCGTGGTTTCCACGACCGACCCGAGTCCGCGTCAAAGTAGGAAAGCCGATGCAATTGGAAAAAATCGAGGTGAGTCTCGAAAATAAGGAGCAATTGCAGCAGCAAGCAGATATGGTCATGGCAGTCGTTTATCGACTGCTGGATGAGATCGTTCAGGCTGAACTACACCGATAGGCCGATTTCGGCCGTTCTGAAAGACAACCAATAGAACTTTCGATTGGTTCATCGCAGCGGTTTCAAGCATCAGCGTGCTCACGAAGCAAGTCTCCGCGACAGTACAGGACTGCGGGTATTGGGCAACTGAACAGCCAGAGGGGTGGCTGTTCTGAGCAACCGCGGTTTTTAAATTTTCTTTTGCGGTTTGCAGAGCACGATTAACAACAACCTTGGGGGATGATTCGTCAATGAAAGCAATGACTGGAGGTCGCATGGATATTAACCTGCTGAAAAAGGTGCCCATTTTTTCATTGCTGGATGATGGAGAGCTGGAAAAAATCAGAAAGCTCTGTGTGACCAAGCATTATGAAAAAGACCGCATTATCCTGATTGAGGAGGAGAGTGGCAACACGCTGTTCATCATTCAGGAAGGACGTGTAAAAGTGTCACGCATGAGCGATGATGGCCGGGAAGTGATTTTAACCATCCTTCAAAAGGGTGACTTCTTCGGTGAATTGTCGTTGCTCGATGGCAAAGCCCGATCGGCGAGTGTGACCGCCATCGAAAATACCGAAATTCTACTGCTGCGCCGGGGAGATTTTATGGCGCTGCTGGAACAGTATCCCCAAATCTCCATTAGCCTGCTCAAAGAACTGGCGGCGCGCATTCGAAAAAGCGACACTCAGATCAAAAGCCTCTCGCTGCAGGATGCCATGGGGCGGGTGGCTTCGGCGCTAGTGATGCTGGCTGAAGATAGCGGGCGTATTAAAAAAGGCGAGGTGGTGATTCCGAAAATTCCTTTGCAACAAGATTTGGCCAACATGGCCGGGACCTCGCGCGAGACAATTTCCAGAGTGTTTCGCTGTCTTGAGGACGACAAACTGATAATTCGTAACGGTCGCCGTATCGTTATTCCCGATTTCCAGCGTTTCAAGAAAAAGTATCTTTAGGTAATAGTGGAGAGAGTATGTCACGGCTTTATCCATCCGCGCCGCTGGTTGGCGTGGGAGTGGTGGTATTAAATGCAGACCAAAAAATCTTGCTGGTCAAACGCGGCAATGAGCCTGGCAAAGGCCTCTGGTCGCTTCCCGGTGGTATGGTACAATTGGGCGAGCGGGTGCGTGATGCTGCCGTGCGTGAAGTTTACGAGGAATGCAACCTGAACGTCGAACCCGAAGATGTAATGTCCGTAGTCGACCTGATTTTGAAGGATTCCGATGGCAAAGTGAAATACCACTATGTGTTGATCGACTACTTTGCCAGATACAAAGCGGGCGACCTCACACCCCAATCGGATGTTACCGACGCGGACTGGTTTTCGCTGGCAGAATTGGAGCAACTGGAAATTCCCGAGGTCACTCGCAAGGTAATTCTCAAAGCATTTGCCTGATTCGTGATCGCTTCAGGATGAATTTCTACATAAGTTGGGGTTGGAACTATCCGACATCAGCAACTTCCTTTTCTGATCTTTGCCATCCTCGGTCATTTTACTCAATAGGTTAAGGCAAGCAGCATGTTTCCGGAAGATGATTACACCCCCTTCGGCTACCTCGACAATCCCCATCATACCTGGAAGGTGCATCGCAGCGGTGTGATTCGAGTAAACCCGCCATGCGGCTTTGGTTGGCTATTTCCCAACGCGCACACCCCCATCTATCGCGCTAGCTTGAATGTCGGCATGGAATTGGACCGGCAGCGGCTGCTGTTTCAGGAGGATTGGCAGCAGCGGCGAGTTCGATTGACCTGTCCATATCATAGCAAAAACCTGTTTCGTTTTCAATGGCAGTGGCATGGGATGGCGCTGCAGGCGGAATTTTTCCTGGTAGGAGAAAATGCGTTGGTAGCTTGCATCGACATCAAAAATTTGGAAGATCAAGCCGTGACTGGCGCATTATTGTTCCAACTTTCGGTGTACCAGGATTTCCGACGCACGGGATTATGGGACTTTGGTTTGACCAGCCGCTTCGACACCCAATTAAACGCCTGCACGACCCAGAGCTTTGCGGAAGGCTATTGTTTTAGCATAAGACCTTCCATTGAAGCGATTGATTTTTGGGCCAGTGATGAACCCGCCCAGCTTGTGCTTGAAGAATCATGCCAGCATCCGCCAAATATGAACCATTTTGCTACCAACAAAAATTGGTTGATCTCAATTTTGCGAGCTCCGATCATCATCCCTTCCCAGGGCCAGCTAACGATAGAATGTCCGTTGACCCGCGGGGTACAAGCGCAGTCGACCATCGCCATCGCCAAAGAAAGTTTGCATCATGCACCCCAGGCGCGCGAGCAAAAAATCCGCGAGGATAGGGCGTTCTGGCAGGTCTGTCCCAGATTAACTGGCGACTGGCCAGCTCATTGGCGCCGCAGCTGGGTTTATGATTGGGAGACGTTACGCATGAACGTTCGCCCTCCTGCCGGCATTTTTTCCACTCCCTGGGATGCCATGCAGATACAGAAACCGCGTATTGTTCTGGCTGAGACGGCATTGGATATGTTGATGCTGAGCTATGCCTGCCCCGATCTGAGCAAGGCTGTGATTCTGGGATTGTTTCGCGATGCCTTGGGACCACAGGTGCCCTGCGCTCGGGAGGACGGCTCATGCAACATGATTTCAGCAGATGGCAGCGAATGCGGCACTTCGCCGGCATGGTGTTTCCCTTTTTTCTGTTTTCAATCGCTCTTCCTGCGAAATACGGATCGGCAGTGGCTGGAACAATTGTACCCATACTTGGAGAAGTACTTTGAGTGGTGGTTAGCTCATCGCACTGATGACGCCGGTTGGGCGGTTTACAATTGCAGTTGGGAAAGCGGTCAGGATGCTTCGAATAAATTTTTGATCGACCAGGCGACAGGCGGCGAAATTGTCTCCCATTTACGGGCTGTTGATCTTCAGGCGGCCATGGCTCAATCGGCAGAAATTATGGCGTTTTTTGCTGAATTCTTGGCCCGCCCCACCAGTCGCTGGCTAAACGTCCGCGACCAATTCATCTCGAAAACGCGGAGCATGTGGCAGGAAAATTGGTTTTGCGATTTTGACACCCGCTCGCAACGCTGGATCGCGCGCGATGAATGGCGCGATATCACCAATCTGGCGCCGTTCCTAACAGGGATCTATTCCACAGAACATCTGTCAGCTGCGGCTCAATGGTTCCAGTATTTCGAAACCCATCCGCAATTGTGGCTGGAGTGGCCCTCGTTTCTGTTTATGTTCCTGGAGGCCTGCTGGCGGGTTGGTTTCAAAGAAATGGCGGCCAGAGTTCTTTGGTCGACCATCGAGCGGGTATATCTGCAATGGGATCGGCGACAGTGGCAGGAAGGGGACGCTATGCCAGGGGTGGCCGTGGAATGCTGGGGGCTGGAGAAACCGCTTTTTTCCGAAGGTTACGGTTGGGGGGCCACGTTACCATTGCATATCATCCGCAGTTTGATCGGTTTTCGGGAAGATACATCTGATATTTCTGGCACATCATTTAAAATCTGCCCCAACTTGCCAGACGGGCTGCTAATACCAGGAAAAATCTATGGCGTTGATCAGCTAAAATTTCAGGATAAGACACTTTCGATCCAATACGAAATCAAAACGCCAAGCCAAATCAACTGCCAGCTAACCATATTTGCACCAGAGCCATTTGCGATAGAAACCATGATTGAAAACGAGCCACGGTCATCGCTTGGTCAGGTTTTAGCGAATAGGCACGATTTGCGGATTACGTTGAAAAATAGGGCAGAAGCGCAGTTCTACTTGTAACATTTGTTGGATTGATGAGGGACTCCCTTGTAGAACGATTTGGATGAGGCACGTATGAAACTCACAGCAGCGGATCTGGCAGACCTGAGAGAAGCTAAGAAAATATTAACCAATTCCAGCTTTGCCGCAAAATTGACGCATGTCCTTGCGGCACCGGTAAAAAAGGGATTTGATCTGTTGCCCGAGAAATGGGCCACAATAGTGCACGCGGCAACTCAAAAAGCCATCGAACAGGCGCTAAAGTTCGCCCTACTGACCATGCGGGAGAAGGATAATAGTCGTTCATCGCCGCGGCTGCATAAAATGCTGGTCACCGCTTCGGGGGCTGCGGGTGGCGCGTTTGGTTTGCTGTCGCTGGCTATCGAATTGCCAATCACAACGGTAATTATGTTGCGATCCATTCTCGATATTGCCCGCAACCAGGGGGAGGATATCCATTCGCCAGAAACCATCCTCAACTGTCTGCAGGTATTTGCGCTCGGGGGAGAGACGACAACAGACGATACCACTGAGGTTGGTTATTATGCAGTTCGCGCCGCACTTTCTAAAGCTATTTCCAGAGCGGCAAGGTATCTGACTCAGCGGGAGCTGGCTGAGGAAGGGGCTCCAGCGATTGTTCGACTTATTTCGATGATTGCTGCTCGTTTCGGAATCGTGGTTTCCGATAAAGTGGCTGCTATGGCGATTCCATTTATTGGAGCGGCCGGCGGGGCAACCGTCAATATCATTTTTATGGACCATTTTCAGATTATGGCGCGGGGACATTTCACGATGCGCCGACTGGAGCGAATATATGGCGAGCAAACTATCCGACAGGCATACGAAGAATTGGTTATTACCGCCTGAACCCAGTTCAGGTGAAAATCCAATACTCAGCGATTTGATCCCATCGACTGATTAAACTATTGCGCCGCCATTTAGTGAGCGAATTTGAAATGCAAACCGAAAGAGTTATTTATTCCATCGGCCATTCGAATCGGTCTATGGACCAGTTTCTGTCGCTGCTAGCTGGTTTTCAGATTCAGATGATTGCCGACGTGCGCCGCTTTCCGACCTCGAAAAAATATCCTCACTTTGAGCGAAATTTTTTGCAGCAGGCATTGCAGGGGCAGGGCATCGAATATGTTTGGCTGGGGGAATTCCTGGGTGGTTTTCGGAATGGGGGCTATGAAAGTTACCTGCAAACATCTGCTTTTGCTGATGGATTGCGTTCGCTCACCGCTCTGGCAGAGAAAAAAATAACCGCATTTCTATGTGCTGAAAAGCTCTTTTTTCGTTGTCATCGACGCTTCATTGCGGATCGGCTGGTGCTTTGCGGATGGACGGTGATTCACATCCTCGACACTGATCGCATCTATACCCATCAGATAGCTGAGCGGCTGATTTTTGAGGCTTAGTGTCTATGACCTATTTCTTTCCGAGTTTAAGCTAAAACCGCTGCTAATCCTCTATTTCATGTTTCCCGACTTTATTGGCTAAAACCGACTTTGGTTGATTCCTGGTTCAATGGGTGATGTGCGCTATCCGCTGAAATTTAGTTCTGCTAAATTCCAATGACAATTTTTTCATTAGGCTTTGGCTGGGTGGACAGAGAAACCAGCCGAAAAATAGTCTGCTTAGAAAAAAATTTTTCAATAAATGCATTTTCTACTTGACAATTAGAAAAAAAAATTGTATAATTGTGGTGAAAAAGGGGTAAAATTGGGATAATAACCCATGATAGTGGGGTAGATTGGAGTTAAATTGGGAGCTTAGACCTGTAATTGGATGTTTGGCCCAATGATTCCATGCTAACCTGGCGGTTGCTGATGATATTGGCTGATTTCGAAAGGATGTTCGATGCCGCTTTTTATTGGAGAATATTTCTATACCCTGGATGATAAGGGGCGGGTGAATATCCCGGCAAAGTTTCGCAAGGCGACCTCAGAAAATGCGGATAGCACCTATATCATTTCGCAAGGGAAAGATAGGTGTCTTTATATTTACCCGCTGGATGTCTATGAAAAAAAAGTGCTGCAGACGATTGATCGACTGTCTGAAGCTGATCCGCATCATCGTGCTTATATGTCACTCCAGGGCGCCAAATCCACAGATGCAGTGGCGGATAAGCAAGGACGAATCAGCATTCCGCCAAAGTTTCTGGAGTACGCGGGTATTCAGAAAGATGTTCAGATTATCGGCGCGTATAACCGAATTGAAATCTGGGCTCCCGAAGTACGGCAAAAATATATTGACGATATCGAAAAATCCGGTGTCAATTTAGAAGAAAAAATTGCTCTGGAAGTGGTGCAGTGAGACCAGAAAATTTCCATACTCCGGTGCTGTTGGATGCGGTGTTGTCTTATTTGGTTAGTGATCGTGGGGGAACTTATGTCGACTGTACGCTGGGCGGCGGCGGACACAGTCAGGCGATTCTCCAGGCACTCACCGCTACTGGTAAACTGGTTGGCATCGATTGGGATGAGCAAGCGATCCATCAGGCACGACAACGACTGCCTGGCGAGGCATCCAGGGTTATCATTCACAAGGGCAATTTTCGGGAGATCACGCAGATCTTGCAGAGTTGCCAGGTGACGCAAGTCGATGGCATACTGGCGGACCTGGGCGTCTCCTCGCACCAGATCGATTGCGAAGGGCGAGGTTTTAGTTATTTGCATGATGGACCGCTGGATATGCGCATGGCAGCAACAAATCCATTGACCGCCAGCGAGGTAATTAATTCGTATGCGGAGTCAGAGTTGGCCGCAATCTTCAGAAATTATGGGGAAGAAAAGGCTGCGCGCACCATTGCACGAGCCATTGTGCAACAACGTCAGCGACAAGCGATTTGCACGACCAAAGAACTGGCGGCGGTGATCGAATCCCGCATTCCTTTTAAAGAGCGAATCAAAGTATTGGCGAGGATTTTTCAGGCGATCCGAATGGAGGTAAATCGAGAACTCGAAAATTTGCAGGCATTTTTAGACCAGACCGTCAAGTTGTTAAGATCAGGTGGCCGAGTAGTGATCATTGCCTACCATTCGCTGGAAGATCGGTTAGTGAAAGATTTTTTCAGGCATCAGAGTGCTCCTTGCCAATGCCCACCCCAGTTGCCGCGGTGCGTCTGTGGACAACAGCCCACGCTGCGGTTGCTGACGCCAAAAGTGATCCGGCCTACGGCGGCTGAAATAGCATCCAATCCGCGCAGCCGAAGTGCTCGGTTGCGTGCGGCAGAGCGTATTTGAGGTAAGCGGTGAGAAAGAATCGTTATCGAAGAAAATCTTTTGTGAAAGAGCTGGATGAAGTTCAGCAGGAATTGAGCAAGCCCACCAATGGCATGGTGGTTTTGATGATGATATTGGTATCTGCCTTTCTGATGGTCGGGCTGGTTTGGGAAAAAGTAAGGGTGACCCAGATGGTTCAAGACATTGACCAATTGGAGAAACAACTCACTTATCTGCGCCAGACCAACGAAAAATTAAAAGGGCAGGTGTTATCATTATCCAATGAGACGCGAATTGTGACCATTGCCCGGGAAAAACTGGGCATGATTTTCCCGCCATTTGAGTTTGTGCCGCTGTCCAAAGAGGTGGCGAAGGCTATCGGAGCGTCAGATAAAATGGCCAGTGGGGATTAACGAATGTATGAGCTATGTATAAATGGAAGACAATAGATGGCAGTAGTTTGAAGCGAATCTCGGCATTGGTCGTTCTGGCTTTTATCTTCTGGATCGTGCTTTTTTTGAGGTTGTTCCAGATTCAAATCATCAGCAGGGGTAAGTACGTGGAGAAAGCGAGAAACCAATATATTCATCAGGCCGAATTAAGACCGGAGCGCGGCCTGATCATGGATCGAAAATTTCGGTCATTGGCCATTAATCGTCCCACCTGGTCGCTTGGCGTTGATATCACCAAAATATCCCATCGAGATACTGCTGCTGATCAATTGTCGAAAATTTTTCATAAGCCTAAAAATTATTTTTTGGAACAATTGAAGGATCGCCGGAATTTTCTGTGGTTAGCCCGTGGTGTTGATGAAGAAACTGTGAATCAAATTGAGGCTGTGAAAATTCCGGGCATGCGCGTGATCAAGGAATCGAAACGCTATTATCCGCAAAATCGGGTTGGTGCACATTTGATTGGATTCACGGACATCGATCTCAATGGCTTAAGCGGCGTGGAGTTGATCAAAAATAGAACATTGCAAGGCAGCCAGGGCTATGCTGTTTATCAAAAGGATGCTCTGGGCAAGACGATGATGGATCTGAATTATCCGATCAAAAAGCCAGTCAAAGGCAAGAATGTCATTTTGACCATTGATAACACCTATCAGTGGATCGCTCAGGAGGAGATGGATTATGTAGCGGAGACATTTGAGGCAGACGCCGCAACGGTGATCATTGCGAATCCTGTAACTGGCGAGATTCTCGCAATGGCGGTGAAACCCGATTTCGATCCGAATCGGGCTGGGAGTTTTGCCCCGACGAGTTGGCGCAATCGGGCGATCACAGATAGCTACGAACCCGGCTCTACTTTCAAACCAATCATCATGAGTGCCGTGCTGGAGGAGGGATTGAAAACGCCGGATGATATGGTTTTTTGTGAAAATGGCAAATATAAAATTTATGACCGGGTGATTGAAGATGTGAAAGGCCACGGTTGGTTGACGCTGCACAAAGTGATTCAAAAGTCCAGCAATATCGGGATGGCTAAAATTGCGAAGGAACTCAACCGAAATTTGATCTTCCAATACGTACGCGATTTTGGATTTGGCATGCGAACGGGCATCGAGTTACCTGGTGAGACTGGCGGGGATTTGAA
>JAPDQM010000001.1:0-102774 GCA_034505795.1 Candidatus Zhuqueibacterota bacterium | reverse complement strand
CCACTTTTCAAGTTCCGCATCAGAAACTCTGGCGTGACTATCATCGGCATAGCGCCGTTGCAGCAGATATTTGGTGCAATTGGCGTAGAGATCGCTGCGCCGCTCGATGAGCGCGGTATCTCCGCCATGCTGAAAGGTGAAACAGATCATGCTCAGCAAAAACGGATTGGTCGCTAGCGCCGCAATGCGAGGCTTACGCTGGAAGGTCCCCAGCAGTTGGTCGATCCGCTCGGCATCATTTTTGAACCAGCGCTGCAGATAATTTTGAATCATAGCCTCATCCAGTGGCAACAATTCGGCGGGATAAAATCCGGGGAATTTTTCCTTCTTCAAGCCAATGGGGCGTGAGGCAATAATAATGCGGCAGCGGGGACAATTATTTCGCAGCCTGACCAATTCTTCGGCAATGCGCTGGCTGGTGGCTTCATCCTCGATTTCATCCAATCCATCGAATAACAGGATCATGGGCGTTTCTAAAAAATTATCAGCAGCCGTCAGGGTCAGATAGATGTTCCGATTTTCACAATCCTCGTTGATCTGCTGCATGACAAAATCGGGCAGTGGCGTTTGATTCAGATTCAATCGTTTGCAGCGCAGGTAAACCGGAATCAATTTTTTTTCTCCTTCAGCGCCCTGGCTGGCAAACCGATAGGTCAAATAGCGAAGCAGCGTTGTTTTGCCGCTGCCAGGCAAGCCGCGCAATAAAACATGTCGCGGCGAAGCGTCATTGAAAAACAACTGGTCGATTTCCAGCGGCCGGGCAGTCGCTGTTTCCGCTTCATCCAGCCATTGTTGCAGCTTCAGGGGAATGAAACCGACGTCCATATCGCTCATGCGATCAATGACGCTTTCCTGCTTATCAGGCTCGGCGCCTCTCTCCCCAAACAGGTTGATGGTCGAAAATCGTTGTTTGACCCGCTGACAATAGCTTTGCACCACCTGTCGCTCGTACGACCTGGTTTTGGGAATGACGTCCGGCTTAAAATCGGTTGTTAATTCATGCCGCAAATATTGGGTTAAATGAAGCCGCACCAGCCGCTCAAATTGTTCCGTATTCTGGTAAGTCCAGTACAGCCCCTGCGGCGGAAAATCTTCTTTGAAGCGCAGTAACCGGGCATACTGCTCGGCCTCCTCCGAATTTTTTGGATGAAAATCGAAGTCAAGAAAATAAATCATAATGTGCGGCGAGCCTTTTTCCTCCCAGCTCTTGATCGCGGCTCGAATCTCGTGCTCGGTGCCGGAATCTGCTTGCCGGGTGGGTTTGCCAAATCGAGTTCGGAAAATCCCGATCAAGATATCACAATTCTCAATATCCAGCACCCGATCGATTATTCCCTGGGGACCATCGCTGTCAAATCCGGGATAGGCATCGGTCAGCCACCTTCGAGATTCAAATCGGACATTGTAATCAATGGCCACCGTTCGGTTCTATTCCGCCAGGATTCTTTCGACGATGTCATGTTCATCTTTCACATCGCCGGGTGATGAGAGGACGATATTGAGGATGGTTTTATTCGTTTCCATAGCTACTCCGCATCTGCGTGGACAGCGTCACTTTCAGGCTTTTCTAAAATTATTTGCAATTGTTCAAGCTAAAAATTTCGCTTGCTTATTAACTAAAATTTAAATATGTTACTCAAACTGCGGGAAAATGGAAAGCCTCATGCTGCTTACCAACCAAATGAATGAGGGAATGATCGTGAACCAGTGCCGAACTTTCTGGCTAATGCTGCTGCTCATCGTTTTATTTATCTCTAATTGTGCCCGAATTTATCGCCAGCCACCGGAAGCAAGTATCCAACAGGAAAAAAAGCTGGCGCTGGAGGCCATTCAGCGGGCGGAAAAATGCGTCAAAGAGAACATGTCCCGGAATTTTCAGGGCCCGATCCCCAGGCAATCAAAGGTCGATTCGGCCAGAGTGGATCTGGCCAGGCGTCAATTGAAAATTTATCTTTCAAAGCCGTTTTCCTTTCAGGCATTTCGGCCCGAGACTGTGCCGCCGATCTATGATTTGTTCAAGAAATATTTGGGCAAAAATTTCAAAAAATTCAATCTCCAACTTTATTCGCTCAACCGACCTATTGAAACGCTGATTCCCAATTTCTATCGGCCCGATAGCTCGCAATTCGATCATTCCCGATTGCCAAAGGAGAAAGATCGGCTGACGCCGCCCATCGTGCAGCGCCTCGATCAGCAAGCGTGGCGCCCGACTCAGGGCTTGTTCAATCGGAATATTGCGCTGTGGCACAGCCATGGTTTCTATTATTCAAGAGCCAAAGATCGCTGGGAGTGGATGCGGCCTCGGTTGTTCAATACGGTGGAAGACCTGTTGCCCATGTCGTTCGTGATCCCGTATCTGGTGCCCATGCTGGAAAATGCAGGGGCGAATGTATTTCTGCCCCGGGAGCGGGACGTACAGACCGAGATGGTGATCGTGGACAACGATTCGCCCGCGAGGGATGGCCAATATCGAGAGATCGAAACGGTAAGGTGGCATAATGGCGATGGCCCCGGCTTTGCCGTCGGAGCTCCCCCCTATCCCGCCAATGTCAATCTGTTTTTGCAGGGGAGCTATCGGTTCTGCCGAGCCGATTCGATCAATTCGGCACAGGTGGAGTGGATTCCTGACATCCCAGCAACGGGCGACTATGGCGTTTATATTTCCTATCATCATTCTGCCGATAACATTCCCGATGCCCATTACATCGTCTATCACTGCGGCGGCAGGACCGAGTTTCTGGTCAATCAGCAGATGAGCGGCAGCACCTGGATTTATCTGGGGCAGTTCCGGTTCAGCCAGGGGCGCCATCCGGATTCGGGCAAAGTGGTGCTCACCAATCAGAGCCAATTCCCGGGCAAAATTGTAACGGCCGATGCGGCGCGTTTTGGCGGCGGCATGGGCGATATTGTACGGGGCGGGACCATCAGCGGCTATCCTCGTTTCGCCGAAGGCGCTCGCTATTACTTGCAATTTGCTGGCATGCCTGACACATTGGTCTATCATCTAAATAAGGACACCACCGATTACAATGACGATTACCAGTCCCGGGGCGAGTATGTCAATTATCTCAAAGGCCGTCCGTTCGGTCCCAATAAAAATCGGCATGTTGAGGGGTTGAGCATTCCTATCGATCTATCGCTGGCGTTTCACACCGATGCCGGCATTGTGCCCGACAGCACCATCGGCACGTTGATGATCTATTCCATCACCGATGCAGAAACGCTGGAGGTCTTCCCCGATGGCATGTCCCGACTGGCCAATCGCGACCTGGGCGATATTTTGCAAACCCAGATCGTAGAGGATATTCGGCAGAAATATCGTGCGGATTGGACGCGCCGCGACCTTCGGGATGCCAATTACAGCGAGGCCTGGCGACCCAATGTGCCTGCGTGTCTGTTAGAATTGCTGTCGCATCAAAATTTTACCGACATGCAATATGCCCTGTCCCCCATGTTTCGCTTTGATGTCGCCCGCGCCATTTACAAGGGCATGTTGAAATTCCTGGCCACGCAATATCGTTTTCACTATACTGTTCAACCGCTCCCGATTTCTCATTTTCAAGCCGTCTTTTCGGATTCCGCAGAAGTGACGTTGCGCTGGCAGCCGGTGCTCGATCCGCTGGAGCCAGGTGCAGTGCCAGAGAAATATGTCATCTACACTCGAACGGATGCCGGTGGATTCGATAATGGCACGCTGGTGGATACAACTCAATTCACCCAAAAAGGTTTGAAGCCAGGAGTCATTTACAGCTTCAAAGTTTCGGCGGTTAATAGCGGTGGCGAGAGCTTCCCCTCGGAAATTCTATCGGTCTGCTGGCAGAATAGCAGCCGCACTCCGATATTGATCATCAACGGCTTCGACCGCATTGCTCCGCCCGAATACATCGACGAGCCGAATTTCAAGGGTTTTGCCAATTTCCTCGATCCCGGCGTGGCCGATAAATTCACCTTCAATCTCACCGGCACGCAATTCGATTTCGATCCCCAATCCAAATTTCGCACCAACGATGCACCAGGCCATGGCGCCAGCTCCGCCAATTACGAAACTCGGCTGATCGCTGGTAATTGCTTCGACTATCCGTTCATTCACGGCTCGGCCATCCGGGCCTGCGGCCACTCGTTCGTTAGTTCCAGCGACGAAGCGGTGTGGGACGGCCAGGTCGATCTGAAAAATTATCGCATTATTGACCTAATTTTGGGTGAGGAGAAAGCCCTGGTTGGTTCCAGGATGAACCAGGAAAACAATCCACATTTGAGAATCAATGAAAATTTCCGGGCCTTTCCTGAAAAATTCAAGGCCAACATCCTGGCGTTTCTGGAAGCTGGGGGCAAATTATTGTTATCCGGGGCTTACATCGGCAGTGAGCTGGCAGGAAACAAAGATACGACTAAGAACGATCTCAAATTTGCCAAAGAAGTTCTCAAGATCGATTGGCAGACACATCATGCGGCGGTTATGGGAAAAGTGTATTCAGTGGATTCATCCTTCATCCAATCGAGCGAAATTTTTCAGTTCAATAAGGAATATCGCCCGGAGTTGTACGCAGTCGAATCGCCGGACGCCATCGATCCTGCTAAGGGTGCAAAGACAATTTTAAGATACGCTGAAAATCGGTTCAGTGCGGCTACGGCGTATCTGGGAAAAGATTATTCCGTGATCGTGCTGGGATTTCCGTTCGAGACCATTGTGGATGAAAACTGGCGCGATGAGTTAATGCGGGCGGTATTGACCAGCTTTAACAAGCGATAAAGCGATGCGATGTTAATGCGTAAGCATTTCATTCAGCGATTTTGGTCATAATCTTATCCACCAAATTGCTTCCACGGAATTGAAATTGCACAGAAATGGGTTTTGGGAATTATGCTCAAAATTTTATTCTACAAGTTCGCTTAGATTACCGACAATGACCATTCGGGGAATGGCTAAATTAGCAGTTTTGGGTGCACTCAATTAGTTTAGTAAAAGACTCGTTTTCAGGCCTTGCTCACTTTTATCCATTCACCGCCTCCAGCATGGCCACGACGTTCCCCGCCGGGACATTGGCCAGGATATTGTGAACCTGCTGGAACACAAAACCGCCGCCGGGTTTCCAGATGGCGACCTGCTGCCGGACATGTTCCTGTACCTGATCGGGTGTGCCATAAGGCAATATCTGCTGCGTATCACAGCCGCCGCCCCAAAACGTGATGTCTTTGCCAAATTCTTTTTTTAACTCCGCCGCTGCCATCCCCCGACAGGAAATCTGCACCGGATTGATAGCATCCAATCCTGCGTCAATAAGATCGGGCAAAAGTTCACGCACACCACCGCAGCAATGCAGCATCACTTTAACATCGGCCAATTGCTTGGCGCGTTGCCACATCATTTGATGCCGGGGCTTGAAAAACTCGCGATACATCGTTGGCGAAATCTGCGGGCCCGTTTGCATCCCCAGATCGTCTCCGAACAAAATGATATCGATATACTCGCCCACCAGTCCCAGGAAATGTTCCAGGTTTTTAAGGTGCATCTCCACAATTCGATCTAGAAAGGCATGAGCCCGTGACGGTTCTGCTGCCAGCAATTCGAAGAAGCGATCATTGCGATACAGGAACTGTCCTGTTTCCAGCAGATTGCCACCAAACAACCCCAAAATCGCACGGTCGGTTTGGCTGCGCAAACGCTGAGCACCTTCGACCAGGAGCTCATCGCCATCCGCGCCTTCGATCAGCGGTCCCGGTGGTGAGGCAATCGCCGTCCACATGCCTTGCGCCATGGCTGAAGGAATGGCGTCCAGATCGTCTTTTTCATAAAATGGAAAATAGGTTTGTTCAAAATAGAGCGCGCCGTCGGGCATCTGGGCGATAATACGACCATCAGTAGAACGCAGCACCCAGCGATTTGTCTCCCTCTCGGGCAGCGCCCATTTTGGCATCTGGCACGGCGTGCCATCGGGCAATACCCAATCCCGCCAATCCGCATCGCTCAAAGCAAAGGCTCGTCCCAGTTCGATCGTATCCACGCCGAAATAGTCCAGCACATCCTCGTCAACGATGGCCAATTGCTGCACTGGATCATACACTCGCACTGGCCGCTGTGGCAACCCCAGATAAGCTCGTAATCTCGGATAGACCATAGCCGCAATGCCGGACGAACGGTGCCCAGAGAGATCGATCGGCACGCGATCTGATTCTTGATGATTTAGCGCTGCCAGTACGCGTTCTCTTGAATTCATTAATGACTCCTTTCCCGATTAAAAAATTTATCCATTAAAAAATCCATACTGAAAATTTCGCGGATTAAAATAGATTAATTTTACAGGTCCCTATTCAACACATTGTTTCCGGCAAAACTGTAGCTTGCTTGAGTCGACTCCAATAACCGCAAATGCGGAGCTCCCATGGAAAAAAAGCTAAGATATAATTTCAGTGATTATTCAAAATCGGTGCTAAAAGTTGGGCCATGAGATGAATGCGAATTGACCTTAACCCGCTCTTTCGATAAACATAATCATTTTTAACCATTTTAGCAAGCGATTTGTGATGGATTTTGGCTCGCCTGTCTCATCAGGCGATCGAGGGGCTTGATTGTTGTTTGAGCCCAGCATGAGCCTCAATGAGATCGAACGCCTCATTTTTTGATTATGATATTGCAGCCTCCTGGCCCGACAAAAACTGAAACCAATCACTCACATCGCAGTTTAAACAAAGTAACCCAAGAAAAATGGCAATCGTTGGCAGTGGGCTTGTTGGTTGGACTCAGGCGAGAAGCATGATTTCTTGAGAAAACAACAATGGTCAAAATTCCAATTTGAAAATCAGTTTTCCTGGAGAAAAATTTACACCAATGATCGAATGGATTTTTTTTGATATCGGCAATGTGATTTTGAATGATGACCCGGCGATGGCGTTTTTTTATCATGAAATCTACCAGGCCATTCAGCAAAACGGCCGTCGTGTGTCGTTGGATGAAGTGTTAGAGGCTCGGGAACACTCCATTCTGGTAGAGCGAAACGGCAAGCATTACGAAGCAGTGGGCCAACTTTTTTTGGACCGCCGCACCTGGCACAAGGTCGACCTGAAAATTCGCCGGACACTGGCGGAACATTGGCAGGAATTCAGCCCGCTCATTCCGGGCATTGTCCCCATCATTCAATCGCTGGCGTCCCGCTTCAAACTTGGCCTCATCGCCAATCAGCCGCGCGAGGTAATGGGAGTGCTGGAACATCATGATCTGCTGAAATATTTTCAAATCCATGGGATCAGTCAGATAGTAGGGGTTTCCAAGCCGCATCCCGCTATTTTTCAATGGGCGCTGGAGCAAGCTGCCTGCGTGCCCGAGAAGGCCTTGATGATTGGGGATCGGATCGACAATGATATTGTTCCGGCCCGGGCATTGCATCTCAAAACGCTGTGGCTGAGTTTGCCGTTGCATCTGAAGGGTTATGCGCCGCAGTCCGATTTTGAGCGGCGCTATTTTCAAAGCCTGGAAAAAGCCAGCGCCTCAAAAATGCCGCCGCGGGATGCTTCCGAAATGCCCGATGCCACGGCTGAAGATTTTACTGCAATTCTAATGGCAGTGAACAAGCTGCAGGCAGAATCTTCGGCTTGATTTCCAAATATCTATTGTTAATGTTCGTTGGATTCAAAAACCATAAATTTCAATCGAAATACCAAAACTCATTCCTCAAATCCTATGACAAACAAAAACCAAACTGAGTTACCGGCGGAAGTGGCGCAGTTTTTAAAACAACACCCCGATATCGTCCAGATCGTCATCGAGGCCATGGAACGTCATCCCGAATTCGAATCAGTGATGCCCGACCTGATTCGGGCCTATCGGCTAATTGTCGAATGTTTTGATGCCGGGGGCAAGTTGCTGCTATGCGGCAACGGCGGCAGTTTTGCCGATGCCATGCACATTGCCGGTGAAATGGCGAAATCATTCAAACGCCAGCGCCATCTGTCGCCCAATGACCGAAGTAAGTTTCGCGACCTGACCGATGGACAGGTTTTGGCGGATGCGCTGGAGTATGGTTTTCCAGTCATTGTACTGGGCCTAAACAGTTCATTGAAATCCGCCATTGAAAATGATATTCCGGTGCCATATATCGGCTATGCCCAGGAGCTCTTTGCGCTGGGCCGACCTGGCGATGTATTGCTCGGGATCAGCACCAAGGGCAATGCGCAAAATGTGCTCTATGCCATCACGACGGCGAAGGCGATCGGCATGGGCACTATCGGCCTTACCGGTGACCTCGGCGGCAAGCTGGCACGCATGGCTGATGTGGCCATTCGAGTTCCAGCCCAAACCACTGAACGCATCCAGGAGTGGCATCAGATCGTTTATCATGCCCTCTGCGCCATGGTGGAGGCTCACTATTTTAAAGCGACAAAATAGACCTGAAGATGGGCCAGTTGACCATCTGCCGAAATTAGCTATTCTTAGCCGTCGATGCACTCACGCCGAAATCGAAGGGAATAATAAGCCGCTATCCATGATTCAAGACAAAATCAAGACCCGAGAGCAATTGATCGCCATCTGTGACCACTATCGCCAGCGCGGATTGGTCATCGGTTTCACTTCTGGCGCGTTCGATATATTGCATGCCGGCCATGTGGATTATCTTGAGCAAGCCAGAATGCAATGCGATTGCCTGATTGTGGGCATCAATTCCGATCGCTCTGTTCGGAGCTACAAAGGCCAGGATCGACCACTGATTCCTGAAGCGCAACGCATGAAGACAGTGGCAGCGTTGGCTGCGGTGGATTTTGTTTTTCTATTCGACGAGCGACGCAATGCTCAAAACATCCGCTTGCTGAAACCTCACCTCTATTTCAAAGCCGGCGACTATTCGCCGTCACAGCTCACTTCGCTAGACGTGCTGGAGCAATTTGGCGGTGAAATTCGTCTGATCCCCATCCAGGAATCGATCTCCACCACCGCGATCATCCAAAAAATTCAGGCTAACGCTCAAGGGGGCGATCAATTTGTGGAGGAGCAGCCGCGAACAGTTCATGTACACCGTCGCCCACCTAAAATGAAACCAGCCATTTTCCTGGATCGCGATGGGACTATCAATCGGGATGTCGGTTATATCAGCGAGCCTGAGCGATTTGAATTCTTGCCTCATGCTCTGGATGGATTGCTCCTGCTGCAGAACATGGGTTATCGATTAGTGATCATTACGAATCAGGGCGGCATTGGCCTGGGCTATTTCACCAAAGAGGATTTTTATCGGGTAAATAAAAAAATGCTAACGCAGATTTCACGAGCTGGCATTATGATCGACAGGATTTACTTTTGCCCTCACAATCTAGTCGAGGACTGTCCCTGCCGCAAGCCCAAAATCGCCCTGGTGCTGCGCGGCCAGCAGGAGTTGAATCTCGATCTATCGCGCAGCTATTTCATCGGCGATAGCACCGTCGATATCGAAACCGGTATTAATGCCGGCATGAAAACCATTTTAATTCGAAGCAAAAAGTCGCCCGAAGCAGAGCAATTATCAGCTCAGCCAAATTTTGTGGTGGCTGATCTGCTGGAAGCGGCGCAGTTGATTTTAAAACTTGAGCGAGAGGCACAACCATAATCTCCATGAACAAAGTAATCACATTTCAACAGTTGCTCCAGTTGATGCAAAAAGCCAGATCAACAGGCAACAAAATCGCCTGGACCAATGGCTGCTTCGACATCATCCATGTAGGGCATGTGGATTATCTGGAAAAATCCAAAAGCTATGCCGATCTGCTAATCGTAGGGCTGAACAGCGATGTTTCTGTGAAAAAGCTAAAGGGCGAACTGCGCCCCATCTTTTCGCAGGCCGACCGTGCACGGGTACTGGCGGCTATCGAATATGTGGATCACATCATCATCTTCGATGAGCCCAGTCCCATTGATTACATCCGAACATTGCAGCCTGATTTTTATATCAAAGGTGGGGATTATACCATTGATACGATTGATCAAACCGAACGCCGGGCAGTGGAAGCCTATGGCGGCCGAATTGTACTGCTACCGATGGTACCCGGCGTATCCACCTCGGTGGTTGTTGAAAAGATAAAACAATTATCGATCATTTAATCCATTATCTCATGGTCAATTTTGCCATCACCAAAAATTACAGTCAGTCGAATAGAGGCAACCAGGAGAAATAATTGCTGGTTGGCTGACAATCTTGATCGCCGCGTGAATGCTATTACTTTGGCGAGTTACGTAGCGATGAATGAATATTAACCTATAAATGAATGCAATTGCCGATCCAATCCGATTTCAGAAATCAATCCATTGCTTATGAATTCAAAAAATGACTTGCCATCCAATCCCTTTGCTGGCCGTTTTGAGACGGCTGCCGAAAAGCGGCAATATGTCCTGAACCTTTTTTCTGCCCTACCCGAGCACTATGATCGGATGAACCGTGTGATGTCGCTCGGGCTGGATATGAGCTGGCGCCGCAAAACGATCCGGCGAGCGCAGTTTAACCCCAGCGGATGTTTGTTGGACCTGGCCACCGGCACGGGGGACATGATTCTGGCGGCTCGACAATATCTGCCGTCCGCTTCGTTTGTTGGTGTGGATTTCTGCCCACCTTTTTTGACACTGGCCAAAGAAAAATTAAATGGTCACCCCCGGCTCCATTGGGTCCAGGGTGATGCCATGCAACTGCCGCTGGCTGACGAATCCATTGATGGTGCGTTCACTGCGTTCGCACTGCGGAATGTAATCAATGTCGAACATGTTTTTACTGAACTCTATCGGGTTACCCGGCCCGGTGGGAAAGTCGCTTCGTTAGAAATGGTGAAACAGAGCAACTCCATATTACGAAAAATATTTGGCTTTTATTTTCGGCACATCATTCCGCGACTGGGCAGATGGCTCACCTCATTTCCCGACGCCTATTCCTACCTGCCCCTGTCCATTGAAAATTTTTATACCGCCACTGAATTAGACCAGCTTATCCGTCGTGCTGGTTGGCGACAGGTGCAGCACTATCCCGTCATGTTTGGGAATGTGGCCATTCATGTTGCGACCAAATAAACCACAGGAGTATGCAGGACATGACCGATTTCATGATTATCGTATTTGTGATTTATTTGCTGTTTATGGCTTTTGGCTATTGGATGAAGTTTTTGAACCTGAATTATTTAAAGCGAAATGGTCATCAAATTCCGGCGCCTTTCGAAGGGTATATCGATGGCGAATTATTGAAACGCACCAGCGATTATATCTTTGAGCACAGTCGCTTTGGATACATTGAATCGATTTTTAATAATGTGCTCGTGCTTGGGTTCCTCTTCGGTGGCATTCTGGCCAGATATAATCAATGGATTCACAGCTTTGACTTTCCGTTTATTCTTGCCGGAATTCTCTTTTTCTTTTTCCTGGATCTGGCAGCCACGATCATCGATATTCCCTTTGATCTATATAGTACCTTTAAGATCGAAAACAAATATGGTTTCAATACGACCACCCCGCGGCTCTGGATCGCCGATTTTTTCAAATCGTTTGTCATT
Organism: Candidatus Zhuqueibacterota bacterium; assembly: GCA_034505795.1. GTDB lineage: Bacteria > Zhuqueibacterota > Zhuqueibacteria > Thermofontimicrobiales > Thermofontimicrobiaceae > Thermofontimicrobium_A. The sequence goes on along the minus strand of JAPDQM010000001.1, from coordinate 91,284 downwards.
TCGGTCGTTCTTTTGCTGATCACCGGCGGCGTCGGGTTTTGGCTCATTCAAATTAGCCCTCATTTATGGTGGCTCTGGCTTTGGGCATTTTTCCTATTATTCAGCCTATTTGTGATGTATATTTCGCCTTACGTCATCGAGCCGCTCTTCAACAAATTCACGCCCATCACTGAGTACGAGGGCCTCGAGGAAAAAATCAAGCAGATGTTCCAGAAAATCGACATCAAAATCAGCCGCGTTTTTCAGATCGATGCGTCCAAACGCAGCAAACATAGCAACGCCTATTTCACCGGAATCGGTAAGGTCAAACGGATTATACTTTACGATACGCTGCTCCAGAAATTGAGCCATGATGAAATTATGGCCGTTCTGGCTCACGAAGCTGGCCATTGGAAGAAGAAGCATATTCTGAAACAGATCCTGCTTTCCGAGGCCATGGGCTTTGTCAGCATCTACATTTCATTTCGGATTCTGCAGACCGATTGGCTGACCCGAATGTTCCAAATCCAGCCGGAAACGCTCTTTGCGAAATTGGTCCTGCTTGGATTTATTGGGAGTCTGCTCTCTTTTCCGCTGGCGCCCATCAGCAGTTACTTTGGTCGCAAACGGGAATACGAGGCTGACCAGATGGCCGTAGATTTAATGGGTTCTCCCGATGCCATAGTCAGCGCGCTGATCAAGCTATCCAAAGACAATCTATCGAATTTGCATCCCCATCCGCTTTATGCCAAATTGTATTATTCCCATCCGCCCATTGTACAGCGGTTGGAACGTTTGAAACAACTGAAACCACAGGAACAGGAGCCAGCCGCATGATGGAGATCGATTATCCGCAAAAGGTTTTCTGGTGGATTTCTATCATCGTTTTGAGCGTGTTTATCTGCTGTCAGCGCTCCCAAAAGCCATCACTCAGCTTCACCCATATCTATGATCCATTTTCAGGCTTAAGCGGCCAGATAAATATGGATTGGATCAATCAGCGATTGGCCCAATTCCAACAAGCTCACCCAGGCCTGGAGTTGGAATTGGAACAGGTCAAGTGGGATCAGATCGATACGAAGATTATGGCAGATTTTCGCGCCGGCATCCGGCATGATGTGGTGATTACTTCGCCGCAGTTTTTGCCCAAACACGCAGTGATCGGTGATCTGCTGGACCTGGCACCATACCTCAACTGGCGTGCCGACGAAGTCGCTGAATTTTCCTGGAATCCGGTCTGGCAGGCCTGTCAACAACAAGGAAAATTGATTGGCATTCCCCTGGGCGCTCACACGCGACTATGCATCTATTACCGGGATATGTTCGTAGCGGCCGGTCTCGATCCCGATCGCCCACCTCGAACGTTGGAGGAATTAATAGAATACGCCCGCCGCTTGACACGCGATACGGATGGAGACGGTAAGATTGACGTGTGGGGTTTAGGTATTTATTTTGGGCCCTCTCGGGCCACTATCGAGCTGACGTTTGCGCCATTGCTCTGGCATTTTGGCGGTACCTTGTGGGACGAGGAAACCAAGCAAGCTGCTTTTGCCTCGCCCGCAGGTTTTCAGGCTGCCCGGTTTCTCAGCGATTTGATCAACACCTATCAGGTGACTCCCCGCTGGGTGGTCAGCGGCACCATGGATGACGTGGTCTTGCGGCCCTTTTTAGACGGCAAGTTTGCCATGGCCTGGGGCTGGGGTAGCTATTGGATTCAGGCGCTGCAGGAAAAGGGACTGGTCGAGGACTGTTTTCCACCGACGCCGCAAGCGCGGATGACTCGTATCGGCCTTTTCTTGACACCAACAGCCGTGCAGGCGCAATTCACCAATGCCTGGACCATCTCGGTCCATGCACTCACCAGAGACCCTATCGCCAGTGTTCAATTCATCGAAAATATAATCCAGCCGGACGCACTGGCAGCTTTTCCGGATGGAGGATTGCCGTCGCACCTATCGAACTGGCAGAAACCCGAGTATCAAAACGATTTTTATCGCATCTGGTTCGAAGCAACCCGCAAAGGTCGTTCCATGCCAGCTACCGCTCATTATGAAGAGCTGGCTAACGCCGTGGCCGCTGCGCTGCAAGAAATTTTGGTCAAACAAGCACCAATTGAACAGACACTCCAGAAATTCCAGCGGGCTTACAATATCCGCTATGCAGGAGAATGATGCTGACTTTAAATGTTGAATTTTAGACATTGAATCTTAGATTCTGGAATTTGTTCGAGGTTAACAATTCGCTATGCACAACCGCAGGCTATCACAAGAACTCGAGGCCTATGGCTTTCTTTCTCCCACTCTCATCTTAATTGCAGTGTTTCTCATCTCGCCCATGATCTCTGGGCTGGTGATGAGTTTCTACAAGACGAGCCTCTCGGGCGCTACCCAATTTGTAGGTTTCAGGAACTATTGGCTGCTGCTCACAGAAGGGCGATTTTTAAACAATTTGCAGCTCTCGCTGATCTATGTGGTGGGTAATGTCAGCCTCTGTCTACCCATTGCGTATAGCCTGGCCTGGCTGATTACCAGCAAAATGCGAGGAACGACGCTCTTGCGCGGGGTATTCCTGTTGCCCTGGGTCGTGGCGCCCATCGTCAGTTCGGTCCTCTTCCGATCGCTCGTAGACCCCACCATAGGACCGCTCTGTCTGCTGGCTGAAAAAATAACCGGCCAGCCGCAGGTGATGCTGGCCGATCCCGTAGGCGCTATGGCTGTCATCATCTTGCATAGCGTCTGGCGTTCTTTGCCATTCATGACGTTGTTTCTGGCTGCGGGCATGGCCATGATCCCCAACGAGCTTTATGAAGCTGCCATGGTGGATGGCGCGGGTTGGTGGAAACAGTTTTTTCGCATAACCGTGCCGCTTACCAAGATCCATCTGATGATTGTGCTGCTAACCATCACGCTGTGGACGTTACAGGATGCCGAAACCGTCTATGCGATGACCGAAGGAGGACCGGGATACAGCACCGAGGTTATGGCGGTACGACTGTTCAAGGAATCGTTCCTGAATTTCGATCTGAACAGCGGAGCCACCATTGGCGTATTATTGCTGCTAATTGGCCTGGTGTTCATGGTGACCTATGCCCGACTGACCGAAAGGAAATAGGCGCAATGGTCGTTAATAGCCATCATTGGATTTATGGGGATGAGGGAAATGGGATATGGCTAAAGTGGGATGTGGGACTGGTGATTTTGATGATATACCAGTAGAGTTTTTGAAATTTTAATTGTCTTGTTGCAAAATTATCAAAACAGGAATGACATCGTCTCTGTTGATTTCCATTTTTGCAGCAGAAACTAGTTTGAATTAGTTCTTTGCGGAATACAGTTTGAAACAAGTCAGATTGGTTGCCACAATGAAAAAACTATTTGCAGCACTGTTCCAGTTTTTCTTTTTAAGCTTTATCTTGTTTCCATTTATCTGGGGTTTGCGGACATCGTTGGCAGAACGGTTCGATACTCGCTTGATTCCCACCCATCTGACGCTCAGCCATTACCAGGCGTTGATGGCACGACCTGAGTTCTATTTTTATTTGAGGAATAGCCTGATAGTCTCGCTGGCGTCGATCATGCTTACCGTAGCAGTGGCCGTGACTGGCGGCTATGCACTGGCGAGATTAAAATTTCAGGGGCAAAAATTAGGGGCTTTGCTGCTGATTCTGCCGCTACTACCGCCGGTGGCCATTCTGGTGCCATTGGTCTCTTATTTTCAACAGCTCCGACTATACAATACCCTGGCTGCGGTGATCATAGCCAACGTGGTATTTAATATTCCCCTGGCAGTTTGGATGATTCGAAATTTCATTTTAGGAAATCCAGTCGAAATGGAGGAAGCAGCTTGTCTGGATGGCTGCACACGTTGGGGAGTCATCTTTCGAATTGTTTTACCAATGATCGGACCAGGCATTGTGGCTGTAGCCGTTTTTGTCTTCATCAATTCCTGGAACAGCTATCTCTATGCCTTTGCCTTAACCAGTTCCCAATCACTTCGGGTTCTACCGCAAGGAATATTGTCATTTTTGGGAAGCTGGGGCACCTATTGGGGAGGTTTGACGGCAGCGGGAACGTTGGTGCTGCTGCCGCCGGTAGTGCTTTTCCTCTTCTTTCAAAAATGGTTTATTGCTGGAATTTTTGGACAACAATTGAGGTAAGAATTTGCGCCGCGCGGATGGGAGCTTTGAGGCCAGACCGAATCGAAGCCCATGACCGGCAGGCTTCAAATAGAATCTCGGCGCAACATGCAGATGAATGATCAAACGAAGAGCAAATCTAAAATACTCATCCCAGATTGCCCTCGTGAACGCACCTTACTTGAAATCAGTCGATTGCCAAGTTACGGAATAAAGCCTATGGTGCAACCATCCAATTTTTGGAAGCATGGACTCGAACACCGTTCAGTTCGGCTGGCTGCTTCTCCCAGATAAAGTCGACATTGATTTTGGTCATCACCATGGTCACCACATCCTTCGGGTCCGGGGCTTCGGCGACGAAATCAAAATCGTAAATGCCATCGGGCGGCGGATTCAAATACGAGTAGGGAATCAGCCGCGGCTCGTTCCAGCCACCGGTAGTTACCAGACCGGCCGCGGTAATCTTGAACTGCGAGGGATTCTTTTTCACCGGTTCGATGGATACCGAATGCACTTCCAAAATTTTGGTCAACACATTGGCCTCCTGTTTTCAGTTAAGTGAATCGCCTCTTCAGAATTAGTGAAATGGCCTGGTTGTCATCAAGAAAAGGATGGGTAGTCTTCCGCGCCACGACTTCGACCTATGATTAGGCTTTCTTCTTCGCTCAAAATGAGGCTGCTACCCATGCTGAAGCAATATGCCCCCGCAGTTTAGCCTTTGGGTGGCGTCTCTTGCTTGCCTTTGCCGCTAATCATATCCACCATTTTCGTTCCGAAGTAGAAGGCAATCATCAGTTGGAAAGCGGTGAACAGAGGGTCGAGCACCTTCTGAATCTGCTCATGCTGTTCGATGTTCGTGATCGCATAGCCTTCCAGCAACACCACTGCAATCAACAAGGTCAGGGTAATGATCGACCGAAACACCCCTGGCGGTAGGCTCAAGGTCTCCCCCAGATAGGGACTATCGGGATTCCGCTGCGGGTCATATTTCATGATCAGATAGATGATAAAAAAGATGACCCCAAGGAACCAAACGATCATGAATGTCAGGACAAAGGTTAGGTATGAACCGCTCAAGCCGTCTTTAACGGTACCGTGCAGGTAACTATGGATGATAAGAAAAGCGACTACGAGGATGGCCATAAAAAAGGCGGCCACTCCCCAACGAATGCTTCTATTGAGTGAAAACATCTTTAAATCATCTTGCTCCAATTGCATAGCCAGCTCCTCAGCTACTTAGATTAAAGGGCAATTACCAGTATCAATACCAGCGCTTCCAATCCGGCAATTCCAGCCAGGCGCTTTTTGCAAACCTTTTGTTTCGCCAATTCCTTTTGACAGGCCTCTGACTCGCCCATGGTTAAATCCAAATTGCGGCGAGTATGGGTCAAGGTTGAATCGTAGTTGGCTTCCTTGGCACGATACAACGCGATGATAGAATCCTGCTGGGCAACTTTCATTTTCAAAACGTCCAAGCGCTGTTCACAATTATCCAGCAACGCTTTGGTCTCCAGCGTTTTATTAAATTGGGTTTCTGAAATAACATAGACATTGACATCAGGCACGAAATTGATGCGAGCGCCGGTTTCATAGAATTTGGGATAGCGCTCCTGGCCCCACAATGGGCCGATCCCCATCAAGCCGAGAAGAATGAAGATAACCATCTTTTTCATGACAACTCCCTAATCTATCCGGTTGATTATCAAATGGATTTACTCGCCATATGCTTCGCGAAACAGCTCGATCCGCTTTTCTCGTGGCATCGCTTCGATCGTCTCCACGATGGTCGAACGCTGCTTTTCCAACAGCTCGTATTTTTTATCAAGCAAAGTGATTTCTTTTTCCAGCCGGATGATCTCTTTCTCAAGATAGTCCCGGCGCTCGGCCATTTTGGCTTGATAAGTGGATTCTTCTTCCCGGCGTCGGGCAAACTCTTTATCAATCTCGGCCAATTTTTTATTCAGCGCCTGGCCAAAGGGAAATAGTCCGGCAATGGCGATGAGTATTTTGTTCCAGGCTTTTTTCCAGATATCCGCCCGGAAAATGACCAGGTACAAAATTGCCAGCACCAGCAAGAAAATTAGAATCAAAAATATTGTGCGTCTCATACAACCCTCCTGGATCAAAAGATTGCCTCTTGCCTGCTATCTAAATCCAACACCATCCGATCTGATAGCCAGAAAAATCGCTCGACTTGCGACACAACCACATCAACAACAACCGCCCGGTCTTGCAAATCAAAAATAAAAATACACCATCAGGTTACCCAAAAATAACCTTTAGCTGAATTCAAAGATCTTCCTGAATTCATCGACATGTTTCTTGAGTTTATTACCATAGATCGTAGCATTGGCTGGCCCATTGTAGACACGAGCGAACGCCACGAAATCCTCGGCCACCAACGATGGCGTTAAATTCTTGCCCTGGATGTAGCGAAAAAGCCCACGAATCTGGTTGCGGATATCGTTTTGAAAAGCAAAAAACATCTCTTCTACAGCCGAATAGCACAGGATCGCATAGTTCGCGCCCATAATCTGTGGACTCCCCATGCTGATCGACATTAACGCCGCATTGCGATTCAGCCGACTGGCAAATTCAAAGACCTGCCATTCACTTTCCTGTTGCCCTGTATGTACGGGTTGCCAGGCCGCAGCCGTCGTTGGTCGGTATTCATGACCCTGCCAGGGCTTATCTGCGTTAAATCGGAAATGAAAGGCGTAGAGTTCAGGATTGTTTATCCCCCAATAATTGTAGAAATAGTGATTTTCGAAACGAATGATCATTCGTCCATCAGGGCCGAAACCCTTGCCGCCAGATTCCACACAAAGCACTCCCAGCGCCACTACCGACTGAATTGAAAATTCCACGCTGATTTTTTTGATCAGGCCGCCATATTGATTCCAGGTCTCGGCCATAATACGCTGCTCTGTTGAAAAATAGCTCTCGATGGGAATGATTTCATGCGGCGGGGGCTGCAATGTATCGGCTAAGATAGGTGTCGGTGCTGGTGCGGCAACACTGCTGTCGGTAATGTATTGGCTCGCCACATAGGCCGTATCGATCAGTGGCCTAACCCTCAGCCAGCTACCAGTCATGTCCAGCACTCGAAGCTGCAAGCCGCTGCTTAATAATCCCAGAATAGTGGCATCTTCAGAAGGCCCGCTGCGAAGCGCCAGGCCATCGGTGGCGACGGTAGCAACTGGCGTTGCATTTTCATCGCTGGTCGGAATCGTCTCACCATTGCTTCGCTTGATAAACTCTTTGCGGAGATATCCTTGATGGACAAGCGTTTCTACTTCGGCCCAGACTCCAGTGCTCCGAAATACCCGCAGTTGGGTATCCCGCGGCAAAATCCCCAATACCGCAAAATTTTCGCCAGGCCCAGAACGTAAGTTAACATTTTTTTCATTGACAGCCGCCGAATAGGCTTCGGCATCACCAATGCCACCTCCGATAATCTCAACAATAAAATCTCGCATCATGAAACCGCGCACCGGCCGGGTACGCACCTGAAGCCAATCGTCCATCTCCCCCAATATTTCCACCAACGTCCCGCGATTGATGACGGCCACCGTAGTAAAATCATAGCCAGGGCCGCTGCGGATATTCAGGGCCTCGGCATCAACGATCCCGGATTCCATTCGAGTCGGTCCTGGCGGCTCGAGCGTATGCAGTTGCACATACGCGCGATTCACGTAGCCTTCCAGCAGCGAAAAAGCGATCTCCAGCCAGCCAGCAACTGCCTGGCTGTAATTTACCGTTGCATTTCTCATGAGCTGACCTAGCGCGGGCGCATCCGCAGCCGGACGCATGCGAACATTCAACTTGTCAATATTTACAATACCATTTTTGTCTGCCATGCTTGCAACCTTTCCTGACACATGGGTCGACCGAAGAATGTAACGATTTGAACTCTCTGAAAGCGATAAAGGTAAGACTTCCAAAAGCTGGCGTGAATGTAACAATAAAGTTGCTGAAAGTCAAGTATTTTTTCGTTTGCCTGGTAAAACCTTAGTCATTGATAAAAGATCGAATATATTTATTCAAGAGATAATTCCACAAACCACCCATTCGTTGACATTATCTATTCCTCTGGCATTCTCATGCATGGTATTCGCCAACGGCCCATTCTCCTTATCCGCACAGAAACCTGGGCAAGATAGCCTATGAAGAATCGCAACGTCGCTGCGGCTTCGCATTCTCAGTGATAAAAAAAAACGCGCCGAGGTCTATATGATCTCGGCGCGGTATGCAGAACTCGCTTTTAATTAGCCTTTTTTAGGCAACGGATGAGCAATTGCTTTCACTGCTTCTTCAAATTTGAATTCTTTATAAGTCGGGCTTTTGGCATTATGGCACTTCACACAGAGCGCCGCATTTGGTTTGATTAAGCCAACATCGGCTGGCTTGACCGTACCAGCGGTCAGGTCTTTCATGACCTTCATGCTTTTATATTCCGAACCAGGTCCGTGGCAGGCTTCGCAGGAAACACCTTCGGCATTTGTCAGCGAGGCTTCTTTCAGGGCAGCGGCTGCATTGTAGCCAGTGACATGGCAGGAAAGGCACTCTTTAGCTTGTTGGGGGTCGCCAGTTACACCGGCTTTCTTAGCTACTTCTTTAGCATGATCAGAGGCTAAGGTTTCAAATGCTTTCGCATGAGTGCTCTTTTCCCAAATTTCGAAAATATTGCCATTCTTTTCCCCTTTATGGCACATCTTGCACTTGGCCGCGCCGACGTACTTGAATGTCTTTTTAGCATCCTGCGCCGAGCCATTCAACGTGATGGCCATTACTAACATAATCGTCAGAAAAAACATGATTCGCTTCATGAACAATTCCTCCTAAAATAATTTAGCTGTTTTTGATAACATCACTCGACTATGGCAAACTACTGCCACTCATGGGCCAGTCGGATTGGCTTATGATATTGACGATTAAATTGGTGATCTGTTGTTCATTTTTTTTCTCGCCCCACCAAGTTGGCTGAACCCGCTGAGCTTTCGTTTCTGGAGTCAAAATTAGCAAAACTGCATCAAAATGTCAAGGAGAAATTTCAATTTGCTCATTTTTCTCTTGCAAAAGTGGTTCTTTGATCTTATCTTTAGGGGTAGTTATTTAAATGCATTTGAACGCCATTACAAGCTATAGGAGTTGTATCGATGAAAAAAATTAGCATCATTATGCTTTATGATCAGGAAATGAAATACGACCATCACACCTTCGCCGAAATGGTTCGATCGGCAATTGAGCAAAATTATCCGCATTGGGAATTGCTACTGGTTGACATGCGTGGTCAGAATGCACCGAATCCACTGCCGTTTTCGCAGCCGCAAATCCGGCATTTGCCGGGTCAATTTATCAATCAGGCGCAGGCGATAAATCACGGCGTGGCCCATGCCACCGGTGAATATATCATGCTGGCGAATAATCTTGCAGCACCCATCACGTTTCGATTGAGCACATTGGAAACATTCCTGCTCGTTGCCGAACGCCATCCAAAATTGGGCCTGATTTATTCGGATTATTGTCTGGTCGACAAATCTGGTACCAGGACCGATGTCCATTTGCTGGATTATCATGAGGGTCGAGTTCGCGACAATATGGACCTGGGTAAAGTGTTTTTCTTGCCAAAAGCGGTGATCCAGCAAATCGGCGGAATGAATGAAAGATATCGCGGAGCACATTGGTACGATCTTCGCCTTAGAGTTGCAGAAAAATTTGACATCATCCATATCGCGGCAGCTCGCAATGGCTACACCTATCTCGTGCACGCTGATGCCCAAAAGGCGAATGTATTCGACTATCTGCTGGCCAGCAAAGACATCCAATTGGAAATGGAAGCAGCCCTGACTGAGCATTTAAAACGCATTCAGGCCTATCTGGCGCCCGGAGCCAATTATCATAAAATTCACTACACTCCAGCAGAAGAACAAAAATTTAAAGAATGCATCGCCAGTGTGGTCATTCCCGTTTTCAACCGCAAAGAATTTATTGGCACCGCCATCGACAGCGTTCTGGCGCAGACGGTACAAAATGTCGAAGTCATTATCGTCGTCAATGGCGGGCCCGATGATCCCACTATCGATGGTGTTCGGCCTTATTTGCCTGGCGGTAGCAAGTACGACCCCCGCAAACCGGCCGTGAAACTAATCATCGAAGACATCAATAATATCGGCTACTGCTTAAACAAGGGGCTACGCGAGGCTCGCGGTAAATATTATGTGCAACTCGATTCTGATGATCGCCTGAAGCCAAATGCAATCGAAAAGATCATTGAAGTCTTCAACAGTGACGATCGCATTGGCATGGTCATCGGCTCGTACGAAGTCTGGGAGAAAAATGAAACCACCGGCCAGATCAACCGCAAGGAGGACGTGGCCGTGGTGACCCATGCGGAATGGACCGAGGAGAACGGCCGCAATAATTTGCTGCGCATCAATGGGGCCGGGGCACCTCGTTCGGCCCACATCAAACTAATCCGGGAATTGGGCTGGTTTGGCATGAACGATGGCGAACAGAGCCGCAACTACGGCGAGGATTATGATCTCGTGCTGCGCATGTCCGAGCAGTACCGCATCGGCCGAGTGTGGGAACCGATCTACGATGTCATTCGCCACGCAGGTGGCACGGATCATTCGATCGATCAGATCACCATCGATCGCAATGACAATGCCAAGGATTTCATGCGGAAGGAAGCCATTCGCCGGCGGCAACAGATCAATCAACAACGATAGCTTCGCCGAACGCCTGGTTCGATTGGTTTCAAAACCGGCAACATGGTGTGATTTTATAACCTAATCGATTTATCATTGGAGATAGACATGACGACTGCACCTTTTCCTCGCTGGCTGGAATGGGCTCGGGAGATTCAAGCATTGAGCCAGACCGGGTTGCATTATAGCCATGACCTATATGAAACCCAGCGCTATGAACGCCTGCTGGAAATTGTCGCCGAGATGGTTAGCGACCATACTGGCCTGGCCAAAGAACCTTTACTGGAAAATTTTAAAATCCAACCCGGTTATGCCACGCCTAAGATCGATGTACGCGGAGCTGTGGTCCGTGCGGGAAAAATCCTGCTGGTTCAAGAAAAAGCCGATGGCCGATGGGCCATGCCTGGTGGCTGGGGCGATGTTGGAGAGATTCCATCGGCTATGGTAGCTCGCGAAGTCTACGAGGAAAGTGGCTTTCAGGTGCAACCCACCCGCGTGGTGGGCGTGTATGACGCCAATCGAGATGGTCGTCCGTTGCAGTTCTATCATGCTTATAAAATCATTTTTTTATGTGAAATCATCCAAGGCGCGGCTCGTCCCAGCGAAGAGACACTGGCGGTGGACTTTTTTGATTTCGATAAATTGCCGCCTTTATCCAGTAGCCGTACCAATGAGCGGCATCTGGCTGATGTACAGGCACATCTTAGAAATCCCCAACAGCCAACTTTATTTGATTAAAGTAAAATTTTCCTTGACATCTTCATTTCTATTTATTATTTTATGGCCGTGTTTCATGGTGGACCTCATACAAATAGCCGCTATGCTCTGATCAAGCTGGCGGCTATTATTATTTTGGATCTCACCCAAAAATTGTGAAACCCATACTCGATTAGTACCTGACACACATTTTGGCTGGACATGCTGATGCTTTAATCATATAACCGTTGACTTAAAAATTGCGCCATCCTGACAACAAATCACCCGAAATAGTTGAGGAAACATTAGACATGAGCAACCGGTCATTCATCCCGCCCCGGCGAATTTTATTGGGTCCTGGACCCTCAATGGTACCCGATCGTGTATTACAGGCTATGGCCCGGCCAACCATCGGCCACCTTGATCCCCAATTCATTGAACTCATGGATGATATTAAGCGCCTATTGCAGTATGCCTTTCAGACGCAAAATGAACTGACGATGCCAATTTCAGGTCCAGGCACCGCTGGCATGGAGTGTTGTGTTGTGAACCTCGTGGAACCTGGCGATCGCGTTCTGGTTGCTGTCAATGGCGTTTTCGGTGGGCGACTGAAAGAGATGATCGAACGATGTGGTGGAGATCCAATTATCGTAGAAGATGAGTGGGGCTCGCCCATTGACCCGAACAAAATCGCAGATGTTCTCAAACGAGAAACGAACATCAAAATTGCTGCCTTTGTCCATGCCGAAACCTCTACCGGTGCACTCTCCGACGTGAAAACGCTCGTTGAGATCGCACATCGGCATGGCTGCCTCGCCCTGGTAGATGCAGTCACTTCGTTAGGTGGAGTACCAGTAATGGTCGATGATTGGGGTATTGACGCGATCTATTCAGGTTCCCAGAAATGCCTGTCCTGTGCACCGGGCTTATCCCCCATCAGCCTGAATGATCGAGCGGTTCAGATGCTCCGCAATCGACGGACCAAAGTTCAGAGTTGGTTCATGGATCTGAATCTGGTGATGAACTACTGGGGCAGCGGCACCAAGCGAGCCTATCATCATACTGCACCCATCAATGCTTTGTACGGATTGCACGAAGCGCTGCTGATGTTGCGAGAGGAAGGACTGGAAAATGCCTGGGCTCGCCATCGAAAAAATCATCTAGCATTGAAATCTGGCCTGGAGGCAATGGGGCTCAGACTGATCGTGAAAGAGGAGGCGCAGATACCTCAACTAAACGCCATAGCGATTCCCGAGCATTGCAGCGATGCGGAGGTCCGCCGCCGACTCCTGGATGACTACAACATCGAAATTGGCGCCGGCCTGGGCAAAATGGCCGGCTATATCTGGCGGGTAGGGCTTATGGGCTGCAGCAGTTCGCCAGACAATGTCGCCCTATTTTTATCGGCGCTGCGGGAAATTTTGAGCAACCGCAATTAATCCAGCGGCAATGTCTTGCCAGCTAATCACCAGACCGGGAGTCACCGATGATTCCAAATCTCGACTATCAATGCTATCTCGATGCCCTTGCAACGCACTGGCAGCCGCAAGCCGATTGGATGACCCGCGGCTATGCACCCGATGGCTATTATCTAAAAGATTTTTGCCTGCTGGAATCCGAAAATTATTTTCATCTATTTCATATCGCTGGCACGCCCGGCGTTTCCTGCTGTCTACCAGGTAACGAAATCTGGTTTGGCCACGCTCGGACACACGATTTTCGACAATGGGAAACGCTCGGCCCATGCTTCTATATCGACCCTGGCAAGTGGGATGGTGGTCATGTCTTTGCGCCGTTTGTGATCCAGCGGGAGGATCGCTACTGGATGTTTTACACCGGCTGTAAACCGGATAATACGCAGCGGATCGGCGCGGCAGTTTCAACCGATCTGCATCACTGGCAGCGCGTGTCGGATCAGCCGCTGATTCGACCGGAGGAATATGGGTGGGCGTTTTGCCCTACTGAAAAAGGCTCCGCCTGTCGCGATCCGCATATCTGCCGATTTGGCGATGAATACTTCATGTATTATACCGCAGTGACAAATCAAGGCCAGGCCTGCGTGGCGCTGGCGGTTTCCAAAGATCTGGTCCAGTGGCAGGATCGAGGTCCAGCCTATGTTCACCACGATCTCACCCATTGCGAGTCCAGTAACGTTCAGCAATTGGGTGACAACTATTTGCTCTTTTTTGGTGGGCATATTGAATATTGGTCGTATGTGATTTCAGACACTCCCTACCGCTGGCCAGAGCAACAGCCAATTCCGTTGGGCTATCGACTGACGGCGATGGAGGTGGTTCGCCGCTGTGATCCACGCTGGTTGGTGGCCTATTTTGCATTCGATTCCTACCGGCTGTTTCTCGGAATAATCGATTGGGCCAGAGCAACGCCGAGGATCGAAAAGCTCGATCGAGAAGAAGAATTGGCAGCATTTGGATTCCCGCTCAGATAAATTGAGCGATTCAAATTTGAACATCATGTTAACCGGAAGGGATGCTCATCGGGCATATTTCAGGCTTCTTTGAAGACCGGAACAGGCTTATAACACGTTTAACAATTTGACTCCCGCCGCGCCAGGCGTCGCCTGGTGGCGTGGTGCCTTTGCGGCGATTCATTTACCGGATTACCAATCATGAGTGCGAAACAGATGACTCCTCTTGAACGATTCATTGCCTGCATGGAATATCAGCCAGCCGATCGCCGACCCAACCATGAAGTGGGCGTCTGGGCGCAGACCAAACAACGCTGGCAAATAGAAAATCCCGCGGCAACCAAACGGTTGGGCTGGAACTGGTTCTATGGCGAGGATGAATTGGGAATCGAGCGGCGAGAATTTATACCGATCAATTTTGGTTTTATTCCGCCTTTCGAGCCAAAGGTGATCGAACAAGCAGGCGATTATGAAATTGTGCAGGATGAACTGGGGATTGTCACGAAACGGCTGAAAGCAGGTGAGGTCGACGGCATGCGGCTAAGCATGGATCAGTACCTCAAATTTCCTGTAGAAACGCCTGATGATTTTGCCGCCCTCAAACGGCGCTTAGTGGCGGCCATTCCTGAGCGTTATCCGGAGCAACTTGATATGCAGATCGAGCGCTGGCGCCGGAGAAATTATCCCCTCGTTTTAGGCGAAAACTGTGCTGCCAATGGCTTTTATTGGCGCGCCAGAGAGTGGATGGGCACCGAAAATCTCTCCTACGCCTGGTACGATTACCCGAAACTCATGCATGAGATGATGGAGTTTTTCGCTGATTTTATCATCGAAACCAGCCGACCAGTACTGGAGAAAATTCAGGTCGATTATTTCACGCTCAACGAAGACATGTCTATGAAAAACGGACCGCTGCTGAGCCCGGGAACCTTTAGGACGTATATCTTTCCCCACCTGAAGCGACTGGTGGACTTTTTTAAAAGCCATGGCACTCGCTATTTCGCAGTGGATACCGACGGCAATCCTACTGCACTCATTCCGCTGTTACTGGATGCAGGCGTCGATACGCTCTGGCCGATCGAGCGAGCGGCAGATTTTCACCCGCTCGAGATCAGGCGGCGGTTCGGAAAATCGTTGCGCCTCTGGGGTGGTGTGGATAAACGCGTACTGTTGCAGGGCAAACAGGCCATACGGCGACATCTACAGGAGCTGATTCCCTTGATCGAAGAGGGTGGCTTCATCCCCAGCGTCGACCATCTGGTGCCACCCGATGTTTCATGGGACAATTTCCAACACTACATGGATTATAAACGAGCTTTGCTGGCGGGCGAGTTTGAGCAATTGGAAAGGTAAATGGCGGCTGTGATTGTCTCTAAAAATCAAATAGAGAAATAATCGACGCCATTTATCCCTACCCGAATGCCATGCCCCGCGTATTGCGTCCTCTCATTCGGTCGCATGGAAAGATTTACCATCAACCTGACTGCGGAAGTTTGACCACCTGCAAGCAGCGGCAGCGAGCGCGGGGTGGAATTCCTATCGAAACAAAATCCCATTTTCCAGCGGCTGGTTGCACCCGAATCTGGTCATGGAATCAGCGCCTTCAGCAGGGTTTCGTTCCATTTCTTAGTTGTCGCATCATAAATACCAAAGCCAGAGCAAAATTCCCAATAGGCCCAACTGATATTTTTTTCCTCGGCCGCACGCGCCACAAACGATGTCCATTGAAAACGGGAATTCAAGTCCGCTCTGCTATAGGCACCAAATTCACCCATGTAAAGAGGTCGATTGTTGGTTTTGCCCCAGCTCTCTGCTTGCCCTAACTCGTCCATCACGGCCTGCCGCTGCGCAGCAGTGCCCGTCCAGGTCGTACCCAGCCAGGCATTACTCCCTGAAACCCATTCCGCGCCCTGATGGGTGAATTGGAATGGATTGTAATAATGAAAGGTGACGATCACGTTGCGATCAGAATCAGGCAAAACCAGCGTTGGCAGCATGGAAAAGCTATTCCACATGACTGGGCCAATGATCAGGGTGCGATAGGGATTGCTCTGCCGAACCACTGCCATCGCCTCAATTAGATATTGGTTCCAGATGTCTGCGGTCAGATTGGTATTAGGTTCATTGAGCAGCTCGAAGAACAGTTCATCAGGATATTTCTGATAATGCTCAGCGATCTGTTTCCACAGCGCCAGAAAACGTTCCTTATGCTCGGCAGGATTTTGAACGATTTCATCATAGTGGTGAATATTGATCACTGCCGCCAGGCCTCTTGATAACGCCTGAGCCACAGCCCAATCCACTCTCGCAAAAAAGGATGCCTGGATGGCATAAGGCGGAGTTTGCGCCGCGTGTCCTGACCATTTGATGGGAATGCGCACTGCAGTGAAACCAGCATCTTTGATCAGTTGAAAAAATTCGGCCTGCAAGGTTACCCCCCACTCGCCTTCATTGGGAGCCTCGAGCGCATTGCCAAGATTGACGCTACGAGCGAGGCGCAAATTTTGTTTGAATGGATCGAGCACTTCATTGGAAGGCGGATTGAATGGGAAATCATTTTGCTTCTTGGTTGAATTGGAATCCTTGTTGCAATTCAACACCGAAAGTAGCAGCAACAACCCAAGCAATTTCAGCAACCGAGATTGCATATTCTGTTCTCCTTAAAGTTTAAAATCAAAAACGAGCCTCAGGCTTGACTGTTCTGGCGTGGCTGCCAAAAGACCAGCACCCGACGACAGCAGGAAAAAAGATGCCCGAAAATCTGGGCTAACCTTTTGCTGGGCAACATTTGCAGTTCAAGACATGTCAGGCAATTTCCTTAACAAACAACAGGGTGGCCGCCATAAAAACTTGCCGCGCTTTATGTGATGGACAAGCGTCGCTCGTAGCCGATCCCCAACTGCAAATGGCAAATGCATGGCAGCCACAAATCCACCGGCTATGAATTTGAAGGTGAAGTCTACGGCCAGAGCCCATATCGTCAGCGGTGTCTAGCCTCAAGATCTAGCAAAAACTTTTTGCGCCACAAGCCTCCGCCATAGCCAACCAGCCCCCCGTCAACGCCGATGACGCGATGGCAGGGGATAATGATGGCAATCCGATTATCGCCATTCGCGCGGGCCACAGCACGGGTAGCTGTAGGTTGGCCGATGCTTTCGGCCTGCTGCTTATAGCTACGAGTTTCACCATAAGGAATTCGCTGCAATGCGGTCCAGACTCGCTGTTGAAACCGCGTCCCCTTCATCACCAATGGCACGGTAAACTCTTTCCGAATGCCACCAAAATATTCTTTGATTTGTTGATCAAGCAATTCGAAATGTCGATGCGAGCCAGCGATCAATTCCGCTCGCAACAATCGTCGCAGGCGCTCCAATTGGGTTTCCAGCATTCTCCGATCAATGAATTCGAGCAGGCAAATGCCCTCGTCGTTGGCGCCCGCGAGCATCGGCCCTAATGGCGTTAGAATGCGAGTGACCATGACTATGTCCTGTTGAGAACTCTGATTCGGTGAAAAACCCGTGGCTTTTTTGAATGATTCTGTGAAACCACTCAAGGATTCATAACCGGATTCATAAGCTGCTTCGATCACTTTTTCTCCATTTTTGATTCGACCAAAGGCCTGACTGATGCGCCGGGTCCGCAGATAGGTCTGGAACGTCATGCCATGATTTTTTTTGAACCAGCGTCGCACCCGATTGGGGTCGAGCCCGCGTTTTTTCAGATCACTATCTCTCAAGCGCAAATCAGGCCGCCGGTCCACCTCATCAATGACTGGCCTGAGCCAGGCTGGAATATCGCCCTGGTAAGCCAGGGGATGGCAAAGGCGGCAGGGTCGATAGCCGTGCAGCAACGCCTCCCGAGCCGATGGAAAAAATTCAACATTCTCGATTTTCGGTTTCCGTGCATGGCAGGTTGGGCGACAGAAAATGCCGGTAGATTTCACACCAACAAAGAAGACGCCTTCAAAACGGCTGTCTTTTCGGACCAAAGCGTCATACATCACTGCCGCATCCGGCAAATGGCTTTCCATAAAAATTGCTCCTGTTTCGGTTGGACCCGATGTTCAACTGTTATGGAAAAACCGATCATGGTTTTTCAACACCCAAATATAAGCATTCTTTCTCATTTCCGAAACCGAAAACTTGTCAACTTAATCAATTTAATTTCTTCCATGGCCTCGCTGCGCTTGCGACTCACCCCACGCCATAATAGATGCTGCCTACCCTGCGGCTGCCTTGTCCTGACGCTGAATCAATTCTCGAATTTCCAGCGGCACACCCTTCCGCGAATCCAGTACCAGCGAGTGAGCATGTTGCGGGCATTTGGGCACACAAACACCGCAGCCCATGCATTTCTCTTCATTCACTACCAGCCGACCATTATCCATGCTCAACGCATCGAATGGACAATAATCCACGCAGGTACCGCAACTCTGGCATTTCGCCCGGTCGATATCGACAATATAGCCCGATGGCGCTAACATCATCACACCTTCGCGCCAGGCCTGCATGGCACCACAACAGCAGGAACAACAATTGCAAATCGCATAGAACCGATCGAGCATCGCGTCTTTAAAAAACGCATGATGGACATGACCGCGCTCATGTTCCGCAGCCAGAATGTCGACCGCTTCCTGCTGCGTAATCCAGCGCGAACGCCGGGGATGATGCTCTGCCACGAAACTGGCAAATGGCTCGCCGATTATTAAGCAAACATCCAATGGTTTGCAGGGATTGGGGCGAGACGCACGACAGGGACATTCCAGCACCACGATGTGATCGGGGTTGAGCAGCACAATATCCCGCGCCCGAGCGTAGGGAATCACCTGCTCCAGGTCCCCCAGCTCAATGGGCCGATCAAGAGTCACCAGATGCTTTGCATGATCATGCGGGATCACTTTGCCATGATAGGTGTCAGCAAACGTTATTCCAGTGTGTTCCGCTTTTTCGCTGGCAGTTAGATGGAACAATCGAGCCACCACCCGCCAGATCGGCAAAAGGAATCGGGCCAGCCGATGTTCACCGGTGGCAACCCCAATGTAAAGATATGGCCAGCGAGTGTAGATATAACCGTGAAGCCAGTTCCAGATAGAGTAATGAGGCAATTTCGTGCCTTCATCATAGAAGGCACGAGTCGAAGGTTTGACAATCCTGGACCAAATTTTTCGTCGCAACTGATGATCCTCCTGTGCAGCGTGAGCGCCTGTCAGCAGCCAGCGCAAGATTTTCGATCAACAGGCCAGGCTTTTGATTTTTCCAATGCTTATTTGCAGTCTAGACCTAAATGGAAATGCGCAATTAGATATTCGGGGCAAAAACGGCAAAGCCCCGCGGCGGCGCCCAGCATTGAATACGACCATCGGCCTCGGCACGCAATCTACTGGGCGAATGCAAATCGCTACGACTCCACCAGGCAACTGGCACCAAATCCGTATTCCGCCATTGACAGGTAACCCACTCTCCGCGCCAGCCGTCGCCCCGGTTATTGAGAACATAAATCAAGCCAGGCTGATGTTCATACCCAGTTCGCTGCATGATATAAAAATTGTCATCAACCCACAACACTTCGGTTCGACCGCCGGCGAAGCGATGATGAACATTCATGAGCGCATCGATGCCGTTTGCGGTATCGGGCAGCGCCAGCCCATAATTGAAATAATCTTTCCAGAAAACACAGGGGTAACCTTCATGGGTTAGAATAAAGCTATAGGCCAGCAGCTTGTCGTTGATGATCTCACGTCCTTCATCCCGGAGATCGTGGTTTTCGACAAACGTCACCGCCAGTGATGGATGATCTTGCAACAGCGTTTGGCTGGTTACCAATTGGCGGAGGCTAAAACCGTATTGATCGCACATGGCCTTCAGCAATTCGCGCAATGGGAAATCGAATGCATCCACGGGATTTTGATTGGAAAAATTGGTTATATCCAGCCAGCGTTCGATGGCATGCGTCGTATCCCAATGTTCAGCCACGCCATACGGCTGGAACGGTTTTCCATCGCGCAGATAGCGATACTCCTGGATCGCAGTCACGGTATGCGCGCCATACCCTTTGACAAAGTCGTACCGAAAACCATCAAAACCGATTTCTTCGATGAGCCAGCGGGCCAGCTTAATGATCTCGCCAAAAACATAGGGGTTGCGATGGGACAGATCGGGCATCTCGCCAAACGCGCTTTCATCCCAACTTTCATAACAATTCGGATGAAAACATTCCCAGTTCCTTGGGAAACGACCACTTTTGGGTCGAAACAGAGTCCACCGCGTTTGCCCCGTGATGGGATTGATCTCAGTCGCATCCGCACCATTATTGTGGTTGATCACCATGTCCGCGATAACAGTCAGGCCGTGTTGATGCGCCGTGCGGATGAGTTGGAGCAGTTCCTGCTTTGATCCAAACCAGGTTTTCTTCGATCCTTTCTGATTGTATTGGCCCAGGTCGTAATAGTCGTACGGATCGTAGCCCATGGATGGACCGCCGATATTGGCAGCCTTATGCACCGGCGGCAGCCAGAGTGAATTGAAGCCTGATCTGGCTAATGCAGGAATTTTTTGGGTGACGTATTTCCACCATTGATATTCCTGATGGTCCTCTCTGGGGCAATCCCAATAAAAGGCTTGTAACATGACGGCCATAATTGCCTCTCTATTTCTGACTGATTAATGAGTGCGCTCTTAAAACCGCTAATTCCACTAATTTTTCTAATCTCGCTAATTTGAACTTCAATAAGATCAATTCGCCTAAATTGGCACCATTCGCGGTCAAAGCCTTTTTAGAGTGGACTCATTAATATCATTTAAAAGAATCCATCCGCCTTTTAGCAATTCGCGGTTCTCATAATGCAAGTACGAATAATTTTGAATTCAAAGATAATCCAAATGACAGAATATTTTTCAGTAGCATGGCTAAAATAAATTATTCTTCCATCATCCTGCCACCAATTTTTTAGTTATCAATCATTCTGCGATAAATCCATCTTGCCACGCAAATTGTGCCTATTTCAAGACCTTGGCATTTTTTTTGGCAATAAAACCTTCACGTCCATCCAACAACTTCACTTTGTACCAATCGCCAGCGGGTTCCAACAATTCCAATTCAATCTCACCTGGAACTTTCACCAGGGTTGGGCTGCCAGAGTTTGGCTCGGCTTTGATTTCAAATCGTTCGGATGACGATCCGTTCACCTGAATTTTAGCAATGGTCGCTTGCTGCACTTGTTCGCTGGAGACTTCAAATTTTCGCTCCTGCAAGTAAATTCCCATGGCATTCAATTTTTCCCAGAAACCGACCTGCTTGGCGACCCGGCTTTGGGCTTTGAAATATTTATCCTCTTTGCTTTTCAGCTTGGCAGCCATGGTGTATTTTTCCAGCGCCCGGCTATAATTACCAACGGCTTCCTCCAACACTCCAACATTGAACAATGCAGCGTGATTATAGGGATCGCTCTCAACAATGGCCACATATTGCAAATAGGCCGTATCCAGATCGTAGCGATCCAGCGCATTTTTGGCAGTCTCGGCATAACGTTTATATTCATTGCCTTCGATTTTGGCCAATTCCATCTTTTGCAATTCAAAGCGTGGGGCAAAATATTTTACCAGTTCAGCCGCCACCGTTTGTAAGCACTTATCCACCGTTGTCTCTGGCGTGGGCAATTCGCTACCGTACTCGCCTTCGCATTTCTTCAGTTCTTCCTTATGTTGCGCCTGCTTGGAGCCAATCACTTGACCGGTTTCTACCTGGATAAAACGGATTGTGGCAAAGGCACTGGCTGCCCGCTTATTGCAATCCACAGTATAATTCCCCTTCTTCTTATCCTTGCGAGTTTCTTTGACCCATTGGTCATTGCAAGAAACCGTGACCGTGCCGGTAATGATGGCATCCACGCCGAGCATCTTGCCAACCTGAGCCGCCTGGGCTTCATCGACGATACCGGTTTGCGCCAGTTGTAGCTCTTGCATCACCCGAGCGATTTGACTGCGTTCAACGATCTCGAAGACATTGGTGCGAGCTCCCTGCTGAAAACTCTTGCCTTCTTTTTTGCTGAGTCCCAAAAAGCCGCTGCCCACATCTCTTATGCCACGATCTTCCTCCAGTAGCGCCGCAATCATGAGATTGGCCATCTTTTCGCCGCTGTCCAGAAACCGCTGCTGCCCTTTTTCCTTGTCCGCCACTTTACTGACCACATCCAGCACCTTCTCCCAATCTTTTTTCTTGCCTTTGCCTGGAGGATCGTCGCTACTGTAACTGGTGGTCACTGAAAAATCCGTGATGGCCAGTCGTTTTACCCCCTCCAGCAGTTGTTCCGGCGGTGTCAGAATAAAACATTTTAGCGTTTGAGCAATTATAGCAGTGGAAAAAATCGATAACGACATGACCACCATGATCAGCACAATGAACATTGTCCGGCTTAGTTGATGCGTGTGCTCTTTCATCCCCATCTCCTTGAGTTTTCGTTGAAGTTTTTGATTACGATTGAATTCATTTTGAACGTGTAGAATATAGAATAAACCGGTGGCATTGTCAAGCAAAATTTTGGATCAAATGGAATTTAATCTTCAATATCAAATTTTTAATTTGAGCATGAATCATCCATCGGTCCAATTATTTCTTTTCGCATTGCCTATTCGCGCCAACGCAGAGTCACATTGATCTTGCTTCAATGGAATGCGTTTATTATATTTGTTCTGGAACTCAAAGGTAAAATTAAGACTATAATCCATGAACCAGTCACAAACCGCCGATGCATCAAGCTGGTTGAATGCGATCAATTGAACAGTCATGGAAGACATGCTAAAGAAAACTCATCCTCATCCTTTGGATTTAAAATGAAAATTGCTGGCTGGAAGATATTTAGAATCTTAGTGGTTGTAGTCATTAGTGGCATCCTGGCAATCCTCTTGTTCTTGATGACGCCACCGGGCAATTATTTGATTATGAAAATTGCCCAGCACCAACTGACGCGCTGGCTCGAGGCCCCTATCGCCATGGAAAGCCTGCGAACGAATTTGTTCACGCAAATTCAGATCAATAATTTTGCCCTGCATGACTCCAGCGACAGCCAACCGCCCATTTTGACTTTCGCTCGCCTTAAAATCCGATACAATCTATTCCAGCTTTTTGCCGCCAGGCTGTCGATTCACGAGTTGCTGATTGATCGTCCCAAGTTAATGATTGTTCGGGATGCTGGCGGACGTTTTCATCTCCCCACCAGGTTGCTGGCCACAGACCGTGACGCAACTTCGCCAACACCAACGGACCGGACTGGCTTTCAATTTGAACTTCAAAAGCTAACGATTCAAAATCTCGAATTGGCATTTCACGACATTGCCGACTCGGTAACCATCCAGTTATCAGGCGTGAATGGCAGCGTCCACGCCAGCAATAGCTCCGACCATCTGGCCGGTAGCCTAACAGCGAAAGGGGGCAGCATTTGGTGGAAAAATCTCCAACAAAATCTGCACCAACTCAATTTGTCTTTTCAACTTCAGAATAATGATCTCACGCTAACCGATTTTCATCTGGCAACCGATGACCTGGTGGCGCAGGTAAGCGGCACCTATTCGCTCGCCGAAGACCGGCTGGCCAATACCCGGCTGGCGATTGATCTGCAATTGCGCGCTCTAAATCAACTCACGGCAACCACCCAGGACAGCGCCAGCGCAGGCAATTTGGCAATTCGCGCTTCCCTCGCTGGCCCATTGGATCGCCCGGCAGGTATCCTAACAGCGCAACTGCTTCGTGGAAGAATTCAGCACGTTCCAATAGATATTTTTCGCGCCACATTTGCACTCGCTGAGCGACGATTGCAACTGGATTCATTGCTGCTGGCAGCTTGGTCAGCGAAACTTGTCGGAGCCGGCGAAATCCTAATTAAGGATAGTGCCCTGGAGTATCAATTACGCCTGGCATTGAAAGATTTGCAGATTCAAAAACTATTGCAATACATCTATGATCAAGATTCAACGTCTTTGAGCGGAACAATTACTGGCACGCTCTCGCTTAACGGCCGCAACCTCGATTGGCAACAACTACGTGCCGCTGCCGAACTCAGCCTCTCGCAGTTGTCTCTCGATGATCAGCCGGTTGAAAAGATGCAAGCAGATCTTCGCCTCGATCGCGGCGAACTCCAATTCCATCTGTACCAAAATGGTTCAGCGATCCGCTTGGTCGGAAATATCCAGGACAGCTTGATTGCCGGTCGCGTGGCCGGCCAGCTCGCATCCATCACAGCTATTGCCAACCTCGTCAATGTACCGCAGGCCACTGGCAAGTTATCGTTTGCTGGACAGTTCGCGGGAACAATCAATTCTCCCGAAGCACTTCTTAATTTTCAACTGCAGGAAGGTTCCTATTTCGGTGTGCCCATCGATAGTCTCAAAGGTGGGCTCTATTTACAAAACCAGGAGCTCAGTCTGTCAAATCTTACGGGCCAGGGCTACCTTCACGACTTTCGGCAACTGGCGCGGTATCTGAAGATAGATTCGTTGGCTGGAACCGGCAGCTATTATATCACTGCCCATGGCGCACTGGATGAGTTGCAGGCCACGATTGGAATCTGTTGGACTTCCGGTCAGATTGCGACAATTCGCTTCGATAGCTTGAAATGTGAACTCAAAACGCAAGGTCCCCAATTGGTGATCGAACAATTCGATTTGAAGCAACCGCAGCAATTGCTGCAGTTGTCCGGACACATCGATTGGCAAGAGCGTTTGGCAACAGAATTGGCTGTAGCAGCATTTGAGTTGGATAGCGCACAAAAAATTATTGCCAGCCAGGGCCGGCTGGATCTACACGCCAGTTTCGATGAGCAGTCTATCAACGGATCGCTTCGAACCGATGGACTGGCACTTCAACCAGTAATCCGGCTGTTCCATCTGCCAACAGATATTCGCGGCTTGCTTAAGACAGAGCTGGCTTTTCGGGGGAATTTGAGTGCGCCCAAACTTTACGGTAACCTGGAAGTTATCGACGGAGTACTCAATTCGACCACCGGCTCCACTATCGACTCTCTGAAACTCAAACTGCAGTTTCAGGATCAACGCATTGAAATTCAGCAACTGGCCGGCAAAATTGGCTCTGTCGGATTCACCGGCGCTGGTGCGGCAGAAATCGAAGACGTAAAGAATTTTACGGTGACATTATCTTGTCGCGCCCCTCAGCTCGGAGCGATGCAGTTTGCCAGCACGGTTCGGGCGGGCGAGATCCTGGCCGGACAACTTCGGCTGGATCGTCTGGACTTGAGCAAACTGGCTCTCATCTCCCCTACTCACGCCCGGCTTAATGGATGGCTCAATCTGGAGATCGCTCTCGCAGGTCGTATCGAGGCTCCCGAGATGGCCATTAAATTGACCAGCGATCAAATTTCCATCGAACAAACCACCATCGACTCGCTCCACATCTTTGGTCGGTACGATCAGCAGGTGATCAGCTTCCAGGAATCGGGTTTTAAAATCGGAACCGGTCGCATTTATCTGGCCGGAACATTGCCCATCCAATTGGCTACGGATGACCAATTGCCCGTAGGGCTGGATAGCCTACGCTTAGTCACCTCAGCCGACAACCTTGATATAAGCTGGCTAAAGCCGTTGCTTCCTTCCCTGGCAACGCTTTCAGGCAAGGCGAGCTTCAATTTGACGATGATGGGATCGCTGCGCCAACCTAAGCTCAATGGCACGTTGCGGCTGCAGCAGATGAGTCTGAGCTTGCCGACCATCGCCCCGGCCATCAGCAACCTCAACGCCGAACTCCAGTGTCAGGACAACCAGATTCGAATTCATCATTTCGCCGGCGAGATGGGTAGCGGCACCTTTTATTTAAGCGGAGGATTGACCATAGATGAGTTGGAGCTAACAAATGCCAACCTGTCGCTGCTGCTCAATCAGATCAATTTGAGATCATCAAATATCTTTGTTCTGGGCATTGAGCGGGGTGAGCTGCATCTGACGCAGGCCAACCAGCAGTTTCGTCTGGCCGGCCAGGTGCGGTTGGCCGAAACCAAATACATCCAGGATTTTCGGCCGCGAGTACGGGATTTCCTGACTCATGTACCGAACCGCTCGGCAGCTTATCGTAATCAATTTTTCAACCAACTGGCGCTGGATGTCATTATTCAGGGCCAGGAAAATGTCTGGATCGAAAACAACTTAGCCAAAATTCAACTCAGCGCCAACCTCAACCTGGCAGGAACCCTCAATCAACCCAACATTGCCGGACGAATTCTGGTTCATAAAGGCTATGTGCTGTACCTCGATCGGAAATTTAAAATCATCCAGGGCGTCATGGATTTCAATGATCCGCATCGCATCAATCCGCTCATCCAGTTGACAGCGATCTGCAGCATTACCGACTATCAAACTGCGGTTGAGCGACGCTATGAAATCACGCTTAAATTATCTGGCACTCTGGATAAGCCTTCGTTTGAACTGAGCGCTTCGCCGCCATTGGATAATGCCGATATCGTTGCCTTGCTCACTGTCGGCCGTACTCGCCGCGATCTTTTTCCAACGGCTGTCAATGGGCCACGGGAGTCGCTGCAAGACGTGATGTTTAGCCGTTTCA
The DNA here is from genome assembly GCA_034505795.1 of Candidatus Zhuqueibacterota bacterium. Classification (GTDB taxonomy): domain Bacteria; phylum Zhuqueibacterota; class Zhuqueibacteria; order Thermofontimicrobiales; family Thermofontimicrobiaceae; genus Thermofontimicrobium_A. Next base: position 64,772 of record JAPDQM010000001.1, on the reverse strand, counting down.
AAGAAATCACCAGTCAGCGCCTGGCCGGTATGACCGAGCAAAAACTCAGTGAAACGCTGGCATTGGAAAACGTCTCCATCGAGGGCAACTTGTTTCAAATTGATAAATCATGGGGACCACGCCTCACGGCCACCAAGCAATTATCCGATCGCATCAATATCACGTATTCCACGGTCATCGGACAGACCAATGATCAACAGATACGATTGGGTTATCAGCTTTATCGATTCATTTCGGTTGTCGGCAATACCGGCCAGCGAGGGCAATCAGGCCTGGACTTGAAATTCAATTTTAAATTTTATTAGTCGTACCATGAGCATCTCCAGCAAATTCAAACTGGCACCCATTATCATCGCCCTCCTGAGTCTTTCAACCATGAGCGGCGCTACCGGCTCTGAAAAATTTAGGGTGCGATCGATCGAATTCTCCGGCAATCGCCTGTACTCCAGCCGGCAGTTGCAGCGGATGATGTTGACCCGGCCGTCGAATCTGCTGGCGAAACGCTATTTTGATCCCAATCTGTTTGAAGATGATCTGGATCATCTGATCAAATTTTACATCAACGATGGTTTTTTGGATGCCCGGATCGATGACCGTTCCCTGACTTTTGATTCCTTGCGCCAGCAGGTTTCCATTCACATCACAATCCATGAAGGCGAGCAGACCACCATTGCCGGAATTTCATTTTTTGGCAATCAAATCGCTGCCGATTCGGTATTGCATGGCCAGATCAAATCCGTAGTTGGCCAGCCGTTTCGCAAAAGCACGCTGGAAGACGATACCTATCGTCTGTTGTCGTTTTACGCCGATCGGGGTTATATCGAAGCGCAAGTCTCCCCGGCTTTGAAGGTCAATTCAGAGCAACATACCATCCTGATTGATTTCAATATTGACGAAGGCCCACAGATTCGGATTGGCGAATTGGTGATTGATGGTTTGAAGAAAACCCGCCGGCGGGTTTTGTTGCGAGAATTGGATTTTCAATCGGGCGACATCTATCATCACAGTCGCATTTTAGCTAGCCAGCACAACCTGTATCTGACAGGCCTTTTCACCAGCGTCTTTATTCGACCGGATGACCGAAGTACGACCGAAGCCATAGTTCGTAACATTCGCATCGAGGCGGAAGAAAAGAAAAACGGTGAATTGAATTTTGGTTTTGGCTATGGCACGCTGGATCGCTGGCGAGGATCGATCGAGCTGCTGCAAAACAATGTTGCCGGTACGGCGCGTCAAATTGGACTATCCGCATTCGTAAGTACCATTGCGCGGCGACTGGAACTTTCATTTTCAGATCCCTGGCTATTCAACACTAGAACTAAGGCCGACATCAACGAATTTTTTGAACGCCGGGAAGAGCCTGGCTATAGCTTACGGCATTATGGCACCAAATTTACCCTGGGCCGCCGTCTGGGAATGCTCTCCAAGTTAAACCTATCCTATCGTTACGAAATCGTCCATTTGTCTGGCGAGGCGATTCCTGACACTCTGCGATCAACTCGACGGGGCAATACGCGCAGCCTGACGTTAAGCCTGGTGCGAGACTCACGTAACGACCTGGTCAATACCACGCGTGGCGCGTTCAGTTCGCTGGATGTGGAAAGCGCTGGCGCCTTTTTAAAGGGCACGGCGACGTTTGTGAAAATTTCTGCCCGGCACAAGTATTTTTATACCCTCGGTGAGCGCCTGGTATTGGCATCAGCTTTGACTGCCGGCTGGATGGACAAGTTTGGCTCCTCTACCGACATTCCCATTCAAGAGCGATTTTTCACCGGTGGCGCATCATCGGTGCGCGGTTTCAAAGAAAAATTTGTGGGGCCGCTGGACCAGCGACGGAATCCCGTCGGTGGCAATATGTTGCTGGTGCTCAATCTGATGGAAGTGCGGTATATGTTTTATAAAAAATTCTCCGCCATAGCCTTTCTGGATGTGGGCAATGTGTGGTCTGGTCTGCATCAGGTTGAAAAGCTTGATTTCAGGAAAGGCATGGGATTCGGCCTGCGTTTTAATTCGCCACTTGGTATTCTGCGGCTGGATTACGGCCTGAAACTGGATCGGCGCTCTGGTGAAACGCCTGGAGAAATCTATTTTTCAGTGGGACAGGCATTTTAAAAATATGTTTTAACGATTTACCTCAGCCTGCCATCGGTCGCGCAGATGCATACCAGCAATCCGCTTTTCTGTTGGGAGAGCATCTCGCATCCGATTCTTGCCCACTTGCTGTCGAGGATATTAATTCTCGTTGAGCAATCCCTGGCTGGCCTCGCTGGGTGATGAAATTGTCTCTCCCAGTAGCTTAAAATTTCCCTGTGTCTTAAGAATTATGTTGACAACCAAGATATTTCTGATTATATTTTTTAGGCCGAATTGGAGACTGAGAAACAACCTGAGGGATCGCCCTGATACGCCATCCCGAAACTTATGGCATCTTAATTTTAATTTCATGTGGTAGTATCTTCGAGCACAAGCTGAACCATGAGGGTATTCAAAAAACATACACTGCGCAGCACCACGTTCACAGTGCTTTTTCTATTGCGGATAGCAACGCCGCTTCTTCTTGCCCAGGAACCATCCGGAGAGCTGAGAGGACTCGTTAGTGATCTCTTAACGAAGACGCCGCTAAAAGATGTCGACATTAGAGTTCCAATCATCGGCGCCCACACCAGCTCCGGCTTGCGGGGAGAATTCATTTTAGCCGGTATTCCTCCCGGTAATTATTACGTCGAATTCAAAAAGACGGGCTTTCAGACCACCAAATTTGCCAATCAGATCATCCGTAGTGGCCAGATAACCTACCTGGTCGCCGAAATTGCACCTCAGAGCGATACCACCGACGCCGTTATCGTCATTGGCGGTATTGAGATTAACGCTGCCAGGGAATCGCTACCAGAAAAAGCAGAAACCGCAACCATCATCAATGCTGGCGATATCGAACACATCCAGGCCATTAGCCTGGGCGATGTTCTCGATCTGGTGCCTGGGGTGGAAATGAAAAACCAGCCCGCTTTGAAGGATCCGGTAACGGCTATGATTCGCGACCCCAGGCCGCTTAATAACCTGACCGCGTTCGGCGCCAAATTGCTGGTGGATGATATTCCCTTTACAAATAATGCCAATTTGCAAGGAGGTTTGCTTGCTGGCGTTTACAGCGGTACCAATGGCGGTATCGACCTGCGGGAATTTCCCGCCGAAAATATCGCTCAGGTTGAGGTAATTCGTGGCATTGCCCCGGCCAACTATGGCGATTTTGTTGGTGGTGTGGTCCGAGTAACCACCAAAACCAGTAACCGAACGAGCTATCGACTTAAAGCAAAACATAACCCGGATACCAGAGAACTGAACCTGGGGGGCAATCTGCCGCTGGGCCGCACCAGCCTCACCTATAATTTGAACTGGGCCTATAGCGTCGAGGATATTCGAAAACAAAATGATGACACCCAGCGGCTTGCGGGCCAGCTTATTTCCAGAAATCAATTCTTGGGAAATCGCCTAAGCGTCACCAATCAGTTCAACTATTATCGCCTGTTCGAGGAAGTTCGGCTGAATCCATCTGATCCCGATGCCCTCATCAGCATCAATAAAGGTTATCGTTTCAGCTTTGCCAATCGTTCCGATTGGCGCAGGGATCGCTGGCAAACGCTCAATTCCCATCTGTTCCTCAACTATCGTCGACATGATTCCTTGAAGCAGTATCGCGTGCCAGCCAACAATCGCGTGGTCTCTACGCTCATGACCGAGGGAACGATGCCTGGCCTCAAACAGTCCGGCGATATTATCTATCGCTACTCTATTATCGGTGATGAAATCAATTTTGGCCATCAACTGGAGTGGAGTCAGCGACTTTTCCTGGGTCGTTCCTTTCATCGGCTGGCCATTGGTAGCGAAATCCTTTTCGATGAAAACAACGGCCGGGGTCTCGACTTTGATGTGCGCTTTCCCGCAGCGGTGGGAGATCGACCTCGCTCGTTCGACCGGTTGCCGGGTTTATTGCAGCATAGCATTTTTGTGATGGACGAAATGACTGCCAAATGGTGGAAAGAATTTACGATTAATGTGGGACTGCGATGGGAACGATATCAGACCGGCCACCTGGAGCGGCTACAATTCTTCGGATCAAAAAATGGGCTATTCCTTCATCCCCGTCTCAATCTGGCTTATTTGCTCGGTCGACACACCCAATTGCGACTGGGGTATGGCCAGACAGCCAAAGCACCTTGCATCGACCAGATCTATCCTGATCTGGAATATGTGGACGTTCAGGACATTCTGGTTATCCCACGTCAAACCGATTCTCTGCTGATCAGAGATAGCCTGATGACAACCTATACCTTCGATCTGGCGAATCCAAAACTCAAAGGCATGGACGAGAAAAAAATCGAGCTGGCCATTGATCATGAGGCCGGACCAGTGGGGCTGTCGCTAATCGGTTTCTATTGCCACCGACGGCATGAACCGGTCCTTCAAGGGCGACCATTGCTTTATCCCCAATTCTATCGTTTCAATTGGCCAGCAACTGACGAAAAATGGCTGGCCAGCCAGAAACTGAGGATAGCCTATACCTGGGCTAATGAAGGGTGGACTCAGTTCGACGGCGTCGAAATGCTACTAAAAACACTTCGGCTAAAAGCTCTCAATATGGACTTTATGATCTCGACGACTTACCATCATGCCAAAAGCGGTGGCAGAGGCTTCGTCTGGGGACCAGCAATTAAAGATTCAATCGTCCAGCTTTATCATCGAAGTACAAGCTGGACGCAGAAACTGCTGCTAACCTATCAGGCCAATTATATTTCACCGCTGTTAGGCATCTGGATCTCGCTAACGGCGCAGCAAATGCCTCATTACCGTACCAGGAACAACGATCCTCGCAATTTGCACCCCGTCGCCTATTACGTTGCAGCTTCCAATCAGATCATTCCGATTGCAGCCCCAAAACAGTCCCAACCAGAAGACGTTCTGTTGCCGTTGTCTTCGCTCTATCGGGTACTGAATTACCGGAATAAATGGCTGTTCAATGTGCGGGTGAGTAAATCGCTATTTCGAGGATCTGAGGTTTCCCTGTACGTCAATAACCTATTCAATGATCGCGCCATCCAGGAAAAACCATTCTTTCCGGGTCAATTCCAAGCCCGGAATCCAGAGATTTTTTACGGCATCGAATGCAGCATGTTATTGGACCGTGCTTTTTAACCATCAAACTTATAACGCCCAATGATACCTGTTTAGGTTTAAATTTCAAATGAGTTGAGTCATGCAAAATCAGGAATCTAAGCACAGCTTGGCCAAAGAAATTCTGATTTCTCTAATTACGATGCTATTCACAAGCTTTGGTTTCGTTTGTAGTCTGGAGAAACCAACTGCCATTGACGGCACGTTCGCAGTGAAAATTATGGTCCTCGATACCACAAGAATGTCCATTGACCCGTCTCCTGTAGCCGAGGCGAAAGTCCAACTCACATGTAATGTGTATAAAATTTTGGCCGAGCAGTACACTGATAGCACAGGCAAAGCAGAGTTTGTTAATCTGTTGGCCGGGCATTATCAAATTTTAGCTACCAAAGAAATCAGGCTTGCGAACAATGGCGAAGACGAAACCTTGCTGCTGGCTGGCAATTCGGAAATAGAAATCTCCCCATCGGAGAGCGGCTTAATTCACACTGTGACGATTGGCTGCAAAATGCCTGACAATCTGGTCATCAATGAAGTCTATTATGCAGGAATAAAATATGATAAGCAAACTTACTGCGACGATCAGTTTGTCGAATTATATAACCCTACCACCGAAACCATCGACCTGAACGGATATGTGATTGCTCGAGGCGCCTCAAATAAGGATTATATTGGCACTGAATTCGTGGAATGTGTCTATGCCTATCAATTTGTCGGCAGGGACAATGAATATTTAGTGCCCCCCCACGATTTTATCGTCATCGCCCAGGATGCATTGGACCATCGAGAGTATGCTTCCATTAGCATCGATCTCTCCCAAGCCGATTATGAGTGCTTCAGCGACTGTGACTTTGATAATCCAAGCGTGCCGAATCTGGTGCCGATTAACAGCACAAGCGCTAGAAATGATTTTCAAATCGACACCTTGCACGACATTGTTTTGCTCATCAAACCCAGTGAAAAACCCTCCATCAATGCGAACGGCTATTTACTATTCCGAGTGGCTGATGTCGTCGATGGGGTCAAATATATTTCGCAGCCCGATAATAAGTTAATTGACCCAAGAATCGACCGAGGATATGCAGGAACAGATATTTCGCGATTCAGCGGCCGCTCCATTGAACGGCATCATCCCATTTCGGGCGGACCTGGTTATGATAGCAATAATAGCTCATTCGATTTTATTACTCTTATTCATGCTATGCCCAAAAGGCAGCACTTTTCAACCGAAGTAGTGATACCCAAAAGATGACCAATTCTGCTGAACGAAGTTATGAACAACGCTGGGGCAGGAAAATAATTGATGTTCACTGGTCTTTTTGAAAAGTTCAGGCGAAGGCACTCGGCAGCGTGGTCGCGAATACGGAATTCATGTTCAATTTTGGAACTTACTGATGACGCTATTGCGAGCAATTATTCTCACCACATGTTTTATGATCAACCTGTACCTATTCTCGCCCACTCAGGCATCAGACCTGCGCGTCGCGGCCATGGGCCAGCTCTGGCTGGTGCTGAATGACGATGATAACCAGATCAATCTCTATGACTTCGGCCGGAACCCGGCCTGGTTGATCATTGACCAACAGCAAACATGGCTGCGTCCAGGCTTTATCATTACCGATAGTCGAGGAGATTTCAAACGATTCTATGACCCCCAAAGACGGCACGATATTTTGGCCACCTTTGAGGGTGTAAAGATAATGGACCCGCAACAGGCGTTTCGTGGCGCGGCCAACTACCACGATTACACATTGGAGCAGGTGACCGGCGCGATCAATCGCAATCCTTATGAGGAGCACCCATTCCGACTGGTAGATAGTTCTATTGCCGATATCCATTACTGGGGACCAGCGGTGAGCGCACAATACAGTCGGCAGGCCATTCAAAAAAAATTATTTTTGGGCGCGTTATTGAATTACAGCATCGAGACCGGTTTGAAGGATCAGTTTCCCCAACCACGTACCATTTACCGTTCGGCAGGCAGCGGTGCCGGCATCGCCTATCGCTGGTCCAATCGACTGGTAGTGGGTGCCACGCTCAATTACACTCATACGCAGGAATTCATCGAGTGCCTGCCCCCCAGCGCCAACGAGACACGAACGATCTATATCAAGCAATTTCGCAATGAAAATCTTTCAGTCGATCATGTTGGCAGTTTGGAGCAATTCCTGACCACCCAGGTCAGCGGCTTCGGCCTGCAGGGCTATTTTCAGCCACTCGATTTTTGGGAAAGCGGATTTGCCTTTAATTACCAAAGACAAAGACTCGATGTTGCCGAAAGTCTCACGCAACCCCAAAAAAATGGGCTCTGGAAATTGTTCGGATTGGAACTTCATTGGAAAAACCGTTTTCAATTCCCTGCGTTGCCGATTCGATGTGCTTTGTCCGTCGATTACAACGAAATAGCCGATTGCGCCAGCAATCCAGCCAATACGGTCATTTGGGGAGATGATTGGCTGCGAGAGAACCGGATCGGTGTCGGCCTGGCGTATGAGCCAGAAAAGAGGCCGCTGATTTTGGGAATCGAGTATTATCACAGTCAGGCGGATAAAAGCAAAAAAGATTACGGCCGCGACCCGATAATTGCCAGAGGGCAGATAGAGCGAAATGAGCTGAGAATGGGGGCAGAATTAAAAGTGCTTGAATCCGTTAAGCTAAGAATGGGCTACCTGACAGCCTATCAACGAATTGACAGAACGCTGCTTCAATTTAGCGAAGTTTTATCGGGCCATCGCTCTCACCAGTTCCATGGCGGTCTGGCCTACACCTTTCATGCAGCAGAAGTCGAGGGATACGCATATTTCGGCAATCAACGCCCGAATGCATCGCAGCAAGGCAAACATGACACTTTTGGCCTGATGCTGACCATGACATTTTATCAAAATTAGGTTAGCTCCAAAAGCGTATTTTTGCCCTGTCACAATGCAGCAGGTCAGTCGAGTCGAAAAGTTACCAGCAACAATTCCAGCTAAATAAAAATCTCGCCCTTCAGATAGAGCGCCGCCCGTCCGGCGATCTTGACCCGCGTCCCCTGATCCTCACAGAACAGTTCGCCACCACGCGCTGAAACCTGCTGTGCCTGCAGTTTTTTTCGACCCAGTCGCTCAGACCAATAAGGAATCAGGGTACAATGTGCTGAGCCGGTGACCGGGTCTTCAGGCACTCCTACCTTAGGGGCGAAAAATCGAGAAACAAAATCAGCTTCCTCGCCCGGTGCAGTAGCAATTACGCCCAGGGAATCCAACTGCGCCAGCAGCGCCATATCCGGTTTAAGCGCACGCACTATCGCTTCCGATGGATAGACGACCAGATGATCTCTTGCCACCAAAACTTCGTCGGGAGTAACCCCCAACCCTTTCAGCAAGTAGTCTACGGGCGGCGCTGGCAATGCCCGCCGCGCCGGAAAATCCATCGCTAATAAATCATCTTCTCGTTGCACTGCCAGCAAACCACTCCTGGTTTTAAAAGTGACGGAACGGCTTGCTGGTTCCAGAAACTGAAAAACAACGTAAGCCGAGGCAAGGGTGGCATGACCGCAAAGATCCACTTCTGCAACGGGTGTAAACCAGCGCAGCTCATAATGATCCGCCTGCCGGAACAAAAAAGCGGTTTCTGAGAGATTGTTTTCCATAGCAATCGACTGCAACGTGCGATCATCGAGCCAGTAGGGCAACAGAACGACTGCGGCGGGATTTCCAGCAAAGACTTGACTGGTGAATGCATCGATCTGATAGAGGGGGAATGGCATGGCAATTTTCAATGGGTTGACAATTATTCCAACTGAATGTAAATTCGTTTATTGATCTGGCCTTTGCTTTTGTAATCCACCACCCGAATATAACCTACCTCGCGGGTGTTGGCCACATGAGTACCGCCATCGGCTTGTAAATCCAATCCGACGATTTCTACCGTTCGTACCTGCTGGATTTGCTCAGGCAACAGATTGATTTTGGTACGAATCAGGTCCGGGATTTTGAACGCCTCTGCCCTCGGCAAAATTTTCACCCGAACTTCCCGACCCTGTTTCACTTCCAGGTTGACCTTTTCCTCGATCTCATGCACCAATTCTTTTTGCAACGATTCAAACTCAAAATCCATTCGTCCCTGAAGCGGTTCCATATTGCCGCCGGTCACCTGGGCGCCATAATCTCGCCAGACCACTCCGCAAAGGATATGCAGCGCCGTATGCGTGCGCATCAATTGATACCGATAATCCCAATTGAGATGACCCGTCACTTGAGCACCCATTGCCGGTAGTTTACCATCGATCCAATGCCAGACCACACCGTCAATAGATTTGACTTTGGTAACCGGCAGCAGGAGGTCGTCTACCTGGATGTGACCAATATCACACGGCTGGCCGCCTCCGCCGGGATAAAAAGCGGTGCGATCCAGACCAATCGCATTTTCTTCAGTATTAATTGCGACCACTGTCGCTGGAAAATTTTTAATATAGCTATCTGTCTGAAACAGCAACTCGGTCATTCGCTTATCACCTTAAGGTAGAAATCGTTAATGAAGCATCATGAGTTCTTCAGTACATTCTCTCTCATTCCCGGTGGGCGGATATACCAGGCAATAAACCAGCTTATTATTTTTGACCACAAATTCATGAACCGGAAACCGAATCGGTTCCAGCGTATGGTCCGGGTAGTAAATTAACCCACCTCCGGCAGAAACGCCGATGGCTTTGATGCGGTTGCCCATGACCCGGACTGATTTTCGCAAGCGCCTCCAATCCTCTTTCTCCTCATGAGTGCCAAGCAGCAATGGAGTCAATTTAAACGTATAGATAAAATTATCCACGAACATATCGCCATCGGCCCAGCCGCCGAGACACAATTGAACAGCTCCGGCTGATATTCCAATAAGTGTAGCACCGGCGTAGTATTTCTTAATGACCAAATCCCTCATGCCGGTTTTGACCAGAATATCCCAGCCTCTTTTCAACTCTCCACCAGCCAGCAGGATAAGATCTGCTTCTGCCAGATAATCATGGTCCGCGGCTGAAAATTGAGACTGAATCATGCGACAATTGGTAATGCCAATGCCCTCCATGGCTGATTTGAAAATTTCAAAAAATTCTGGATTATCGCCATTGGCAGCCCCAATGTAAGCCGCTTTGGGATCAGCAGCGGCAAGGTGATCTTTTAATGTTTCCAGAAATAAATGCCCATCAGATTTCCAGAACAGTAGCTGACTATCCGCAAAAAGATAAATCGGCTTTATTGGTACATTCATCACGTTCTCTCTCCCTCTTGACTGCATCTGCGCTTGCTAACCTGGTCAAGTATAATTCTCATGCATGTACTGAGAAAAAAGCGCATCAACGAATTGGGGACTAAGCCAGCCGATGGCAGCCTCGCTCATACCATCAACCAACCAGTCCCCGTTCTCATCAATAATCACCTGTCAGTTAGAAAAATATATAACGGTAATCTTTGATCTTAGCATTTTCTTTCAAATTCTCATACCAGTCTTTGTAAACCGCTTGTTGCTTTTTCTCATACAATTCTCTGGTGAGATTTTCCTTTTTCGTTAGAAAATCAGTTTCATCAAAGGGCGTTTTTTCGATCACCTTCAAAACGAAAGCGCCTCGCACACCAGAGATCACCGGCGAAACTTCGCCCACATTCAATCGAAAGGCCGCACCGTTAAATTTCGGTTCTCGACCAAAGTTGCGCACAAAACCGGTGAGCGTAAATGGCTCTGTCTCCACAATGTTGAGCGAGCTTTGTTGTGCGATGAGTTCAAAGTCATCGGGATTCTGAATTTTCTGTCGAAATTGCTGCGCCGCTTGTTCAGCCAATGCTTTTTGTTTTTCGCGTTTCAGAGTACTACGGATAGCCGCCTCCACGTCCTTGAGCGGCTTCACCCGTGCTTTCTGAATTGCCAGCAGTTGATAGATGATATAGCCTCGATCTTCGATATAATGCACCCGGCTCATTTTACCAACTTTGGCGTGGAAGATAGCATCAACCATCTGTCGCTGCACGCCCAGCCGGGGAATAAAACCGGTATTGGCAAAATAATCGGTGGTGTCCACCTTCAATTTCTCTGCGACGACCGCGGCATCGAATCCGACCTCATTGGCATTTTCCAGAAAATAATTGGCATTGTCCCGCGCAGCTTCGATCGTGTTATTGGATGGCTTAAACTTCAGCAGGATGTGTCGAGCTTTAACTTTTTCTTTGCCATCCTCAGTTTTCCTATCCTCGACCTTTATCACGTGAACCCCAAATTGCGTGACGACCGGGCCTACCACATCACCGACCTTAGCGGCAAAAGCGGCTTCCTCGAACGGCTTCGTCATCATACCGCGCTCGAAATAGTTGAGATCACCACCATTTTGCGCCGATCCAGGATCCTCAGAATAGGTTTTGGCTAAAGTGGCAAAGTCGCTCCCTTCTCGCAAGCTGTCGATCAATGACTCAGCGGTGGCCACGACCTCTTCAGAATCTGCAGCCGAAGGCACCAGATTGAACATCACATATTGGATCTTTCGCTTCTCCTCTTCCTTATAGCTTTCCTGATGCTCGTTGTAATATTTTTCGATGTCTTTGGCGCTGATCGCCGAATCTTCAACCTTGAAACTCACCAGATCGAACGTCACATACTTGACCCGCACTTTTTGATTTTGCTTGAGGTATTCCTGCCGCACTTCCTCATCGGTTACAAATACGGACGACTGCACCTGTTGGTAAATTTTGTTGAAGGGCAACGTCGCTTCAAGATATGCCTGGATGTTATCCCAATATTGCACATTGCGCTCATCATTCAATGCCGCTTGATATTTTTTCATATCAAAATTGCCCTGCTCATCCAGAAAATTCGGATCCTGACGCAGAAACGCGGGTGGATTCTCAAAATAATACTTGATCTCCTCTTTGGTCACTTTAATATTCATCTTTTCAGCGGCCTGACGCAATAACACATCCCGAATCAACGACTCCCAGATTTCATCTTCCAATTGCTGTTGTTCATATCCCTGGGGATCTTTCTGGTTCTGCTGTCGATACAGATCATATTGGCGTTTATGGAATTGATCGTAATATTGCGCGGAGATATTTTCGCCATTGACCGACAGGATCGTATCTGGTCGTCGGCCGAAAAGATGCGTAATATCGGCTCCACCAACCAGACCACCGATCGTCATACTCAACAGAAACATGACCAACAGAAAGAACAAAATAATATGCGTGTTCTCTCTCATCTTATGCATTACCGGCATAACATTGCTCCTTTGACATGCTAAAATAAATCAATCTAAATATGACTTTGACTCATGAATTGTAAACCTTCAATATAGCAATTCAATCTAAAAAATGCAAGCAATTTTTCAGCTTCCATCACCTGCTGTGGCTCGGCAGCAGGCAGATTAAATATCAGTTCCAGGCAGCCAGCTTGCTATGTCATCTGATTTTCAGCAGAGTAAGCTTTTTGCTTGACAAAGAGTGTTGAATTAGCTATATTAGGTTGCCAATGACCCGAAATAAAGAATGTTAGTTTTTCGACCATTAACGACAACGTTGTCACCGATTTGTGGCTGCATTATGTTACTCATTGAACTATTATCGGCGGCCATTGTTCAATCAAGCAAGGAGCAAAATAAATCAAGCAAATCTTCGTTGAATGATAATCCTGCAAACCCAGGCCAATACATAGCGATCCAAAATTATGGAGGACGTGATGAAATTTGAACATGAAGCGACCAATGAAATTATCAAATGGTTCACTGAAATTACCAAGATCCCCCGCTGTTCCAAGCACGAGGATAAGATTCGCACCTGGCTGCTCAACTGGGCCCAGCAACACCATTTCCAAACTCGAACCGACAAGGTTGGCAATATTGTGATCAAAGTGCCTGCCTCACCGGGTTATGAAGCAGCCCCGATAGTTGTGTTGCAGGGTCACATGGACATGGTCTGCGAGAAGACGCCAGAATCTACCCACGATTTTTCTAAAGATGCGATTAAATTGGTTTTTGATGGCGATTGGCTGAAAGCCGATGGCACCACCCTCGGTGCTGACAATGGAATTGCCATCGCCATGGCCATGACCGCTGCGCTGGATCAAAAAATTCAGCATCCGCCGCTGGAATTATTGTTTACGGTCGACGAAGAAACCGGCCTCACCGGGGCTAATGCCCTGGAACCAGGCTTTATTGAGGGCAAAATTTTGATCAATCTGGATTCTGAGGACGAAGGGGTATTCACAGTAGGTTGCGCCGGCGGAGTAAATACCAAAATTGATCTGCCACTGGCCTTTGAAAAAATCCCCGCCACTTACAAACCCTATAAGTTGCAGGCGGGCGGCATGAAAGGCGGTCATTCCGGTGTCAATATCAAAGAAGAACGCGCCAATGCCATAAAAGTACTCGCACGCGTATTGGATCTTTTGCAATCGAAGGTCAATCTGCGGCTGGCAGACTTCTCCGGCGGCCGTGCCCATAACGCCATTCCTCGCGACTGCGAAGCGGTTATTTTCATTCAGCCCAAAGATGAAACTGAATGCAAACAAGCCATCGCTGAAATGGAACACATATTGAAAAATGAATTCAAGAACACTGACCCGGATTTAAAATTGATCTTCGACCCTGTCACCGATAGCAAATTTCAGCAGGCAATCACCCCAAAAGATGCTCAGCGGTTAATCGATCTCATTCTGGCACTGCCCCATGGCGTAGCTGCCATGTCCACCGATATTCCAGGGCTGGTCGAAACGTCGAATAATGTCGCCAATATTAAGATTGAAAATCAAACTGCAAAACTGCTGAGCAGCCAGAGGAGTTCAGTGGTTTCACGGCTGAAAGCCCATACCAACCGCATCGAAGCTATTGCCCGGTTGGCCGGCGGCACCGCGGCGAGTGGTGATGGCTATCCACCCTGGCCGCCCAAAATGGATTCGCCGCTCCTGGATAAAAGCAAAAAGCTGTACCAGCGGTTGTTCCATAAAGAGCCAGTAGTTGAAGTCATCCACGCAGGTCTGGAATGCGGCATCATCGGCGATCGCAATCCGGGAATGGATATGATTTCTATCGGACCTGACCTGAAAAATCCCCACTCGCCGGATGAAAAAATTAAAATCAGCGCTATTGGCAAAGTGTGGGACTTTCTGGTGGCGTTGTTGAAAGAGTTGAAGACGGCGCAGGCGATGGCGTAGTTATAGCTTTTCTCCGCAAAACGTGCTTCTTCATAATAGTCATGAAAACGGGAACAGATGGATTAGCTGTTCCCGTTTTGCTTTTAAAACCTTACCTAAAAATCTTATTCTGAGTCAAGAACACATCGGCAACAGTTCATCTGTCATTCGATCAATCATAGCAGATAAGAATGTTGCTGTACCAACCAGCCAATTGATTGGCGCTGTCAATTGCAGCATTTCCAAATCATGTCTCCTTTGACCAATTTTTATCCTTGAGATACCACCCCGTGGCATCGAGCAATAACGATTGCATGCCGCTTACCATCTGGTAGGGATCGAGCACAAAGCCATCCTGCAATTGGACGCTATAAAACAGTTCCGTTACCGCTTTTTCCAGATAGGGGTCTTTGGGATCATGTTGAAAAATGCTTAGCATGTTCAAGACAAGATCGTGGCTGCCATTGATCTCCAATATCTTCTTGAGCGGTGGCGTGTCCTGGTGAATCACCTGCAAGATTTTTTGCATCTGGGACGAAATGCCAGTATCCTTAGACACCAGAACCGCCGGGCTATCCGTTAGTCGATCCGACAGCCGAACCTCCTCCACGCGGTCACCCAGAATATTTTTGATCCGAGTGCACAGTTTTTCCAGCTCCCGGCGGTCGCGCTTTTTCAGTTCCTCCTTAGCCGTTTCTTGTTCTGGCTGCCCGTCGCCGGTTTTTATTTCCTGCAATGCCTTTAAATCGGCCTGATCAGCCGAGACCAGTTTTTTCTTCTTGAACTCGGATAAGCCAGCAAAGACAAATTCATCGATGGGATCAAAGCAATAGAGCACTTCGATTCCTTTGCGCTTGAAAATTTCCAGGTGCGGATTGCGCTCGATCGCCTCCCGATTAGCTCCGGAAAGATAGTAAATTTCTGCCTGACCATCCTTCATGCGACCAGTATAATCGTCCAGTGAACACAGACCATCTTCATCAGTATGGATGGAAGAATTATACCGAAAGAGTTCAGCGACTTTTTCACGATTTGAAAAATCGGTGTAGCCCTCTTTCAGGACTCGACCAAATTGCTGCCAGAATGCTTGATATTTGTCGGCTTCATCCTTGGCCATATCCGCCAGGTGCGACAGAATACGCTTGACCAGCAGGCTGCGGATTTTGATGATGGTCATGTTCTCCTGCAGCGTTTCTCGGGAGATATTCAGTGGCAGGTCTTCTGTGTCCACCACACCCTTTACGAAGCGCAAATACGGCGGCAGCAGATCCTTATTCTCAGTCTGGATCAGAATGCGCTTGACGAATAAATTCACGCCATGCTCTCGAGGACTGAAGCCCAATATTTCATAATTCGTCTTAGGAAAGAAAAGTAAGGCGTTCAATTGAATCGGCGCATCGGCGGTAAAATGGAGCCAGCTCAATGGTTCTTCCGAGGTATTGGCAAAAAACTTATAGAACTCCTGATATTGTTCATCTTTGATGGCTGTTTTCGGCTCCCGCCAGATGGCCGAAATTTTATTCACCTGTTCACCAGCCAATTTGATCGGAAAAGGTACGAAATTGGAATATTTCCTGATCACTGTTTCGATCCGGAATTTTTCGGCAAACTCAACCGCATCGTCCTTCAGGTGCACCACAATCTTCGTTCCCCGCGGCGCTTGTCCCACCGACTCGATCGTGTAGCTGCCGGTCCCATCGCTTTGCCACTGCCACGCGATTTCATCTTTCAAATACGACCGCGTCGTAATGACCACATTATCTGCCACCATGTAGACCGAATAAAAGCCGACCCCAAACTGGCCAATCAACGTGGGTCCCTGGGGCGTGTCTTTAACTGCACTTTTCAAAAATTCTGCCGAGCCAGAATGCGCGATCGTGCCAATATTCTTGATCAGCTCATCCCGCGTCATACCAATGCCTGTATCGGTAATAGTGAACGTCTTCTTCTCTTTGTCGAGTTCGATGCTGATCTCGAATGGTAGGTCGGGTTGATAGATTTCCGTTCCTCGCAAGCTTTCAAATCGCACCTTATCCAACGCATCAGAGGCATTGGATACCAATTCGCGCACAAAAACTTCTCGATTAGTATATAGGGATTTGGCCAGAATATCCAGTAACTGTTTGACTTCGGCTTTAAATTTATAAGTTTTGGTTTCGGTCTTTACTTCTTCCATAATTCACACCTCCGTATTTCGATCACATCCAATCATTTTCCCTGTGAGTTCATACCAATGAAAGTGCGTATTAATAATAATTTCTTCCCAAAAAGTCAAGAAAAAATTTTGTTGCATCACATCAAGGACTCAGTCTGACCAGGTAACGTGCAGCATTAATAGACAATCGTTTCAGGAACATTTTAATTCCTCCTTCTGTTCAATCATTCAAAACGATTAGACCGGGTTTAAGCAAGTTAGGATGAAATGTTATGTCGTTAAACCACGCGCGAACCGTAGCGATTGTCGTCTCGATCATCATGTTGCTGTCGCAATGTCTTTTTCTCTCGGGTTGTGGCTCGCAAGGAGCACAACGAAAAAAAGCCGAACCAAAATCGGAAAAAGCGCTGGCTGCCGAGCAACAAGCATTGGCAAAGGGGCGTCAGATGTGGTTCGATCCCAATCTTGGCAGCAATGGCCGCAGTTGTGAATCCTGCCATCCACACGGCGAAATTACACGCGCCGAGAATTATCCGCGCTACAAACACGTGCTCCGAACCATGGCCACGCTATCGATGACGCATAATTTTGCCGTCGTCAACGAGAGCAAAGGCCAGCCCTGGGAACTGGGCAGTGACGATGCCAATGCTCTCGTGCTATATGTCACCTTTCTGGCCAATGGCAAAACCATCCGCATGGAGGGCCCAAAAGATTACAAGGATGATTGGGTAAACCAGGGAAAAGCTATTTTTCTCGATAACCGGCTCGGGAGCAATGGGTTGAGTTGCGCCAGTTGTCATGCCGAAAGGCCCCAAAAAAGCACATCCGCCACAGCGCAACAGATAATTCCATTAAAAGGCGTTGCGGCCACCTTTCCGCAATTTCGCCCGGCAATGGATAAAGTGGTGACCCTGGAACAACAGATCAATTGGTGCATCGAAAAGAACCTGAGTGGCACTCCCCTGCCATTGGATCACAAAACAATTGTGGCACTTTGTTGCTATCTGACCGCTTTGAGCGAAGGGACAAAGATCGCTGTAGCTAAACCAAGATAAATGGAACCAAGAGTATGTCATTTTTCAACGGCCCTGAAGGCACAAGCACACGGCGGACATTTCTTCAGCTTTTGATGGGGATGATTGGGTGGCTGGTTTTCCCGATGAAAAGTCTGGCCAGGAGAATTTGGCCAGTGCGCAGCGTCGAAAAAACGCCACCGCCCTTTGATCCACTAACCTGGCGGCTTACCGTCACCGGATTGGTAGAACATCCCGCGTCGTTTAGCCTGGATGATTTAAAAAAGATGCCACTCACCCACCAGACTTCGGATCTGGACTGTGTCGAACGCTGGTCGGTGCGAAGGCTAAATTGGGAAGGGCTCAAATTGAAAACGCTTATCGATCAGGTGAAACCATTGCCAGAAGCTCAATTTGTCACCTTTCACTGCTCCGGTGAAGTCTATTCCGAAAGTCTATCCATGGAACAAGCAATGGATAGCAGTGTGCTATTAGCTTTTAAAGTGGATGACAAACCTCTACCGCCAGATCATGGCGCCCCGCTGCGGCTGGTGGTACCCAGTTTTTGGGGCTATAAAAGCGCCAAATGGATCGAGCGGATCGAATTCTCGAAAACCCAGCATATTGGCTATTGGGAGCGGCGAGGCTATGATATTATAGGAAAAATCCCGGCCAAAAAACAGTAACCGATGTCTTGAATCGTTCCCAAGGTTACCGCTCTGACTGACTTGAAAGCAAAGCTTTTCTTAGGACCCGCCACCACGCCAGAAGCTGACAGGAGTAATTATTTTTTTCCACCAAACCTTCTGCTATTCAATTTCTATCCCGGCTGTCGAACCGGTACGTCTCAATTTTTATCCGGGAGAGCTAATCAATATGGGTATCAATTAACTGCATAAGTAGTTGAACCACCAGGTGGTTTATTTCGCCAAAAATTTTCCAGAAACTTTGTGTCGGTTCTTTCGTTTACTTTCTTGCCTAATTTGAACATAATAATTTGAAAGGAAGCGAGATTATGAAACCGATCAAATGGATAATCATGTCTTTGTTAATGTTGGTGATGACTGAATCGTTGGTGTTGGCACAATCCCCATTTCAGGCAGGGGTTCACTTTGCCATGGGTTTTCCTCAGGGGGAATTTGCCAATAATGTCAATAATAACGGTTACGGCCTCTCTGGCCATTTCGGCTATCAATTTCCCGGCACTCCGTTGACAGTGGGCGCATCCCTGGGATTTTTAATTTATGGTATGGAATCCCGAAGAGAAGCGTTGAGCCCCAATATTCCCGACATTGTCGTGGAAGTTGAAACCACCAATAACATTCTCACCGGTCATTTGATGATGCGGGTACAGCCGATTGCTAGCGATAGCCCCTTCAAACCTTATCTCGAAGGCTTGTTTGGATTCAATTATTTGTGGACCGAAACGAGATTGAAAGATTGGGATTGGGATGAGGATGACGACATTAGCTCCAAAAACTATGATGATGCTGCGATGAGCTATGGCGGTGGCGCGGGTCTGATGATTCGTGTTTACCAGGGGAAAAAGGAAAATTCCGAAGGGTTCTATTCCATCAATGTTGATCTGGGTGCTCGCTACCTCTTTGGCGGCGAGGCAGCCTATCTGAAAAAAGGCGACATCAAGCGGTTGAACAACCAGGTAATTTTTACACCCAGTCGCTCTACCACCGATCTACTTATGACCAATATTGGCGTGACGTTCAATTTCTAAGGCCAAACACGTTATCGGCGGAGCCGAAGCCATCGGCCTCCGCCGTTTTTTTTTGGTCCCATTAAATTTATCCCATTCAATTGCACCACTTGATCGATCTCATCTGGTAATTCGAAGTTTCCAGGTGTCTCGTTTCCTGGCCACAGTGCTTTTGAGCAACACACGATAGATGCGATGGCCCCAATTCTTTCTCAAATTGGCATCATTGATCGCTATGGTTTCAATCGCAGGAGTCAATTTCGTTTCATCGTATATGATATGAGCTTCGATTGCTGTTGGGTCATTGCCTCGTTTTAAATTCAGCCGCCCGGGCGGATCGACCGAAACCTGGCATGGCGTCATCAGCGTCAGCTCAATCTGCGATGTCGCTTGCTGCAACTCAAATGCATCGGTCAGCTCTATTTCCTGCTGCCGATTCAGGCGAATTGTGCGAATCCAGCGATTGATGCCTGCAGTCTCTGGATAAGCACCGGCAATGTCGAGCCGCAGTTGGGCATGATCATCATCCGTCGCATATTGCACGTCGCGGGCAGCAAAGTTACGACCCTCCTGCTGCATAATGCCATTAACGGTGGGCAAATTATGATAGGCTGATTGCATGGTCCAGATATCGTAGCGCTGGGCGCTGAAGGTTTTTCTGGTGTAGGTTTCCACGCCGACATCGATGACGAGCGGCTTGCCATCCAAATAAACAATAAAATTGCCCACATCATTGTGATTATGGCTCTCGTCATTATGTCCACCTTGAGCAGCTACAAAAAATCCAACCGAAGTACCTGCCGCATCTCGTGCCACCATCACCTGATTTCCAGGGAGCCAAACATCTCGCGGCAACGGCGCCTGTGGTCGAGTGGCCGAGAATGAAGTGAAATTGAAAATAGCGGCCAGTTGCCGACCAATGCTGCCCTCAAAGCTGCGTCCATTTTGGTGCTGAAGGCTATCGATATAAGCTGCGAATCCCATCATCGACGCATCGCCGATGCGCTGACCATAGCGGTGAACCAGATCCGATTCGATGGTGGCTATTGCTGGTGCATCAGCAAAATTAATAAAATGCCGGCCGCCGATATGGGCACGATAAATATATCTCCCCATCTCTTGAATGAGGGGCTGAGAATAAATATCCACTGCGCCATTCGTTGCACTGTGCAGCAGTTCCAGACAATCAAACAATGAACCAGCCGCACGATTCCAGTAGCCAGGTCCTTCATCGCAGCCGCCATCATCCGGATAGCTGTCGATAAATCGATCCAGGCTCTGCATAATTTTGTTAACCGCCGCGGCACGACGACCCGCGTCTTGCTCCAGCAATAGGACTGAGGTCAACCAATTGGAATTGTTCCAGGGATTCCAATTGTTGATAGTAACCATAGGACGAAAGCTCATCCACCAGAAGTCATTCCGTTCCAGACATGGTTTCAAGATGCGTTTATCGACCTCTACTTCAATTCGCTGGCAGATCAATGGTGAGGCGTCATCGAGTGGCTGCTTTAATAAATAGTGGGTCCATGCCAACAGCGCACCTGTCTCATTGACAAACAAGTCAACGACCGGTTCAGTGACATCGGGCAAGCCGACACCTCGTTTTTGCATGCCGAGATGCGCCGGAACGCCCCAGAATGACTCCTCGCAGATGATCCAGATGCCATTGATAATGTCGTCCAGAAAGCGCCCGCGGCCTTCGATGCATTCGGCAAGGACGAGGTTAATCAAAGCCGTTCGCCGCTCAAATTGCGCATTTTGAAAATTTTCGCGATTGCCCTTTCTAGCAAATTCCAGGAACAGCACTGCCGGCAATGCTGGCCAGGAATATTGCAGAAAGCTTTCTCCCCGCTGCACCAGTTCCCGCTGCAATGGCGCAGGCAACGACAGCCAGGCCTGCCGCTCCGCCCATTTTGGATATGGTCGCCACGTCTCTCTGCCCACCAATATCTGATCAAGCGAAGTTGCTGATAGGCTTTGCTGGAGCAGCGAGCGCCTATTTTGAGCCGCAACCTCACTGAGCATGAGCAGCACCACAATGATCATGGTAAAACCGAAAAGATAATTTTTAGCGCCCATGATTAGCTATCCCTCCTGTCTCGATGCTGATGGTTCAATTTAATGCTGTCCTTAATGTAGACATTTTTTTAACATGAAACAATAATTAATTTTGCAAGGCAATTTACCCGATGAATTTTCATCCATTCCGTTTGGCTCAATCTTTGCAGAAAAATTTCACCATAGCAATCTCCTGTTGCTTATTTGAAAATTGCGTGCTAATTTACTTAAATTTGTATTCGGTGAATCTCATTCTCCTTTGCTATCAACAAAGAATGGGTGCCGTACGGGTGCTGCGATTCAGGGCAGTTATAACAATTCTGCCAATTGCTTGCGCCACAAGCTCAATCTAATCTCTATGGGGGTCTCGATATGATTCTCAGAAAATTGCAAATCACCTTTCGATTGGCGATCATCGTTTGGCTCATCCATGGCCTCGGCTGGTTGAATCCAGGATACGGACAACAGATGCCAGAGCAGACCACACGACAAGCCCTCGCCGGGAAAAACGAGCGCCTGGCGCTGCCATCTCACATGCACAAACTCAGTTCCCATCTCTATGATGTTCTCACTGCCATCAACACTCTTGGCCTCAGCCGTCAGACGTTAGCGCAGCAGCGCATCGTTGCCGATTTCTCAACCCCGCTGTTGGAAGTAGACGCCAGAGGTCGCTGCCACCTCACGCTGAGAACCACCGAGATAACACCTTCGCTGCTATCTACGCTTGCAGGATTGGAATTCGAAATAGAAGCTACCACCCAACATTTGCCCATCGCTCCCCATCTTCATGCGATTACCGGCTGGCTGCCCTACGATCGCATTATCGAGGTTGCCCGCTTAACGCCCATCTTTCATATTCGTCCCACAGATAAACCAGAGATTCTGACGGGTGCGGTGACCACCGAAGGCGATGGCATCCTCTGGGCTGACCAGGCCCGCACCAGCTTCGGGGTTTCCGGTGCCGGGCAGAAAATCGGCGTTATTTCCGATGCCTGCACTCATCTTTCCAATGCTCAAGCCAGCGGCGATTTGCCAACATCGGTGGACATTATTAAGCATCGTTTTAGCGGAGATGAAGGCACGGCAATGATGGAAATTATCCACGACATTGCACCCGCAGCGGCGCTGGCATTTGCCGATTATGGTAATGATCAGGCCGATTTTGCAAATAACATTCTGCTACTGAAAAAAGCCGGCTGCTCGATCATTTGCGATGATGTCCTCTATCACCTCGAGCCCGTGTATGAAGATGGCATCATTGCGCAGATCGTGGACTCGATCGTCAAGGATAGCAATGTAGTTTATATTTCTGCCGCCGGCAATTTGCAGCAGGATCATCATGAGGGCGATTTTGTTGATACCGATGACGATGGTTGGTACAATTTTGCCTCTGATGACGAAACCATGGATATTCAGCTCAATTCCAAAGCGAAAATTATCGCCGTGCTGCAATGGAACAATCGTTTCGGTCAATCGCATGACGATTATGATCTCTATCTCTATAACGAGCAGTTAACGATCGACTTGGCCTCCAGCATCACTTTTCAGGATGGAAATGACGATCCCACCGAAATTCTCAGCTATACCAATTCCAAAACCGCCACGGTAAAAGTCCATCTGTGTGTGCGCAAAAACAGTGGGGCGGCTCGAAATCTATCGATCTATACCTTTGGAACTGGTGTCACTCCCACCCAGTATGTAGGCCAGGGAGGTGCTATTTATGGCCACGCAGGCGCCAATCGCTGCCTAACGGTGGGCGCCATCTATGCCAAAGATCCTGGCAATGACGACATCGAATATTACAGCAGTCAGGGGCCGGTTCGCATCTATGCCTACGACCTGCAGGGCAATCCCTTAACCAGCCAGGAACGTAACAAACCAGACCACGCCGCTATTGATGGGGTTCAAACCAAAGTCGGCCAACTGGGCTATTTCAGCAATCCATTCTTTGGCACGTCGGCTGCAGCCCCGCACGCCGCAGGAATTGCCGCGCTGGTGCGAGAAGCAGATGCTTCCCTCAACGCAATAAACGTCGGTGAATTGTTGAACAGTACGGCTATCGATCTGGGGCTTGTTGGATACGATTACGCCTTTGGCTTTGGCCGGCTCAATACCTATCACGCCATCTCTGCGGCTCTAGTGCCGCCGCCAACCATCACCGTTGCGCCGGACTCTTTCAGTGTTTCGCTATTTCGTGGCGAAAGCGCCACTCGAATCATGTCCATTTCCAATGCCGGTGGCAAAACGCTCAGTTATAGTTTGAGCTGGCAACCAAATTCTCAAACCTGGAACCTGATAGCCAACAGCCAAAAGCGTAAAATCCCAATTGAACCGACACAGGCCAAAACTATGCTCCAACCTCGCCCCATACCATCGCTTACGCCCGCACATAATGCGCAGCGACAGATCCATCCAGAATTAACGAGCACAGATTGGCGTTCCCACCATTCAGCAATTTCCGCCTCAGAAATCCTGTTATTTGAAAGCTTCGAAGCGGGA
Source organism: Candidatus Zhuqueibacterota bacterium (assembly GCA_034505795.1). Taxonomy (GTDB): domain Bacteria; phylum Zhuqueibacterota; class Zhuqueibacteria; order Thermofontimicrobiales; family Thermofontimicrobiaceae; genus Thermofontimicrobium_A. Next base: position 41,023 of record JAPDQM010000001.1, on the reverse strand, counting down.
CTTATGCCACCGCGCGGCTGGACCAAAATTGACGGCAACAGCAAGCCCGGCAGCACCAATCCTGCCCACTGGACCATCGACAGCCTGACCTACCTTTTTTCGGGCAATTACAGTGCAAGCTGTTACTGGGGCTATGACCTGAATGAATGGCTAATCACGCCCGACCTGGATTTTTCAACGGTGGCGTCTCCTGCATTGAGCTTTTGGTGGCTCAGTAGCTACTACTGGCATGTGGATCCTAATGACAATGGCGATTTATTCGTCAAAGTCAGCACCGACGGCGGCACCACCTGGAAGTCGTTATGGACGTTCGGCGACATCGGCGTCTGGGAGGATTTTACCTGGTACTATACAGTTATTGATCTCTCTGCTTATCGCGGCTGGCCTCGTGTGAGGATTGCTTTTCAAGTGTTGGCCAGCAACAATGCCGATATCGCTGTGGACGATATTGCAGTTGTCGGCGAATCGGTGGCGCCATGGGTGCAATTATCCCCAACCGCCGGTGAATTAGCCCCAGCCAACCATCAGGATGTTCAAGTTTCGTTCAACACCATAGTCGCTGGCGATACGCTCGTGGCTGGCACCTATTATGGTAATGTTCTTATCGCCAGCAATGATCCGAGTCGGCCGACCACAATCCTTCCCGTAACAATGCAAGTTAAAAATCGCTTCTCGAACATCAGCGGTCGTTTGAAATATTTCAGCAACTCCGCCGCTGCTGTACCGAACGTAACCGTCCAGTTGGATGGCTCGGCATCCCAACGAATCATTACGGATAACAATGGTGGCTACGCCTTTTCTCATCTGGCAATTGGTGATTACAGAGTCACCCCTAAGCACCAGGGACATACCAAAAATGCCATTAGCCCCTACGACGCGTCGCTGATCTTGCGTCACGTAGCGGGCAGCCTGACCCTGTCGCCTTATCAGATGATCGCTGCTGATGTGAATGGCAATGGTGAGGTCAGTTCTATGGATGCGGCTCTCATCCTACAATACTTCGTTGGCCTCATCAACGAATTTCCCTCAAATCGAGAATGGACCTTTCTGCCCCACGACTACCCTCTCGATAGGAACAATTGGGCCAGCGCACCGCTTTCTCGGACATTTTCACCGCTTCAAGCGGATCAAGCAAACCAGGATTTTGTGGGCATACTGACCGGTGATGTTTCTGGTAATTGGGCCATACTTCCGGGGCAGGGCTCGTCCCGGCTGGCGGCTTATTTTCATCCATTCCAACCGACCGCCGATGATAGGGTGAAATTATCGATTGACCTGGAAATAGCCGACGAGGCCTTTGGTGGCAACTTCAAATTAGTTCTCAATAATCCCAGCCTCAAATTTCAAGGCTGCCGGATCGTTCAGCCATCCCAGGCTGGGCTCATTCAAGCAGCCACAACCTCCCAACAGGAGGTGAGGGTCGCCTTTGCGGTTAGCCAGACACTAATAAATAAATCCATCACCTTCGAATTCATTTTTAATCAGCAGGTGCCATCGAATCCTTCGGCAGCCGATGTCACCCTGGCTGAAGTCATGATCGACGACCAACCTCATACCATCACCGCCATCGAACGAACGTGGGAACAGGATTTGCCCAGGAATTGGAAATTGCTTCAAAATTACCCCAATCCCTTCAACAGCCAAACGATAATCAGCTATGAGGTTCCGAAGACAGCAGCCGTGCGTATCGAGGTCTTCAACTTGATGGGCCAACTTCTGCGAACGCTGGTGGGTGAGATTAAAAAACCCGGCCATTATCGGATTCAGTGGGATGGGCTGGATGATCAAGGCCGCCATGTCGGGAGTGGCATTTTTATTTATAAAATGAAAGCTGGAGATTTCGAAGCCTCACGAAAAATGGTTTTGGCTCGCTGAACTATTCCTTCGAAGCATATTCCATAACTATGCGGTAACGGCTAACCGGTCGTATCAATAACCAGTTAGCCGTATTTGAATTGATTGATCGATCGATAGCTATATGCTGATTGAATTCTGTCCATATTTCAGCACACGTTTTTCTCTGGCTCGGTGCTACGACCAGTGGAGGTCCTCTACCTGATTGATCATTTCATCTTCCCAGATCACATCAGAATTTTGAAAATTGCCGAACTTTTAGCTTGCTATTTAACAAAGCAAAACTTATATTAAATGCCTTTATAAATCGCGCCGCTATATGGATTGGATCGATCTTTCATAATGAGCAAATGATATTTTAGCAGTCATTGCTTTTTGGTCAGCGATTATTAGATTGCCCGGGAACAAAACATCCGCGATAAAATTGGAGACGAACTTGACGACTCGAGAGCGCTTTCAGAAAGTCATGCATTGGCAACAGCCCGATTGCATTCCCAACATGGAATTCGGTTATTGGGATGAGACCATTGAAAAATGGCATCATCAAGGTTTGCCGTTGACAATCAGAACAAATGAAGATGTGGAACGATATCTGGGGCTGGAGGGTGTCGAAATCATACCCTGGCTCCCGGTGAAAAATGTTCTATTCCCTCGGTTTGAGTATCGTATCCTGGAAGAATCAGAGAAATACAGGGTCATTCAGAACGAGGAGGGGATTATCTGCGAGGTGCCGAAAACCGGCGAGAGCATTCCTCGCTACCTCAAATATGGCATCGAAAATCGAGCCGATTGGGAGCGCTATAAAGAAGAACGCTTAAACAGCGCTCTGGCCACCCGCATCGGCGATATCCAACAAGCAGTGCAGCAAGCGCATCAACAGGGAATGCCGATTCGATTCGACGCCGGTTCGCTTTACGGTGTGTTGCGCAACTGGATGGGTGTAGAAAACATCTCCATTGCCATTATGACCGATCGGGATTGGGTGGAAGAGATGATGGAACATCTGACCGATTTGACGCTGTCGCTCATCGACAAAGCGCTGCCCGGTGTGACTGTCGACATGGCCTGGTGGTGGGAAGACATGTGCTACAACAAAGGGCCACTCATCTCGCCTCGATTGTTTCAGGAATTAATGGTGCCTCGCTATCAACGAATCACTCGAGCACTGAAAAAATATGGTGTTGATCTCAATATCCTGGATTGCGATGGCTGCATTTATGAATTGATTCCCGGCTGGCTGGAAGCAGGTATCAATTGCATGTTTCCTATCGAAGCGCTGCATACCGATCCCATTAAATTGCGGCAAATCTATGGCCGGGATCTTCTGCTGATGGGTGGCGTGAACAAAATGGAATTGATCAAAGGCAAGGCGGCTATCGACCTTGAACTATCGCGGCTGGCGCCACTCGTCGAACAGGGAGGCTACATCCCGATGGTGGATCATCGCCTGCCATCGGATGTCACCTTTGAAAATTACCTGTATTATCTCGAAAAGAAAAAGGCGATTTTGTAATCCAATAAAATAGAAATTCGTTTCATGGAAAATTTGATCTTTTCAATCAACGGTGTCGCCCCGGTATTTTTAATTGTCTTCATCGGTTGGTGGCTAAAAAAAAGAGGGCTGATCAACGGCAACTTTATCAACCTATCATCCAAAATTGTCTTTTCGCTTGCAGCTCCGGCGTTAGTCTTTGAAAGTCTCTCTCGAACCGACCTGCAAATCATGTTCAGCCTGAAAGAAATAGGCTTCGTCTATGCCAGCGTATGTTTCTTTTTTGCGCTGAGCTGGCTTCTGGCCTCAATTTTATCTTCCAGTGGTCGCGACCGCGGGGCATTTATCCAGGGGAGTTTTCGGAGCAATTTTGCCATCATCGGCTTTGCGCTGGTAGCCAATCTGTTTGGCACCCGGGCGCTCGGCAAGGCGGCCATCTTGTTGGCCTTTGTCATGCCGCTTTACAATGTGCTGGCCATCGTCGCCCTTACCGCCCCGCTGCATCATGAGAAAAAGCTAGGCTGGAAGAAAATTCTTTTCGAGATCATCACCAATCCCTTGATCCTGGCCACAGCGGCAGCAATTCCGTTCTCCTATTTTGACATTGAATTGCCACAATTCATCACCACCACAGTCCACAGTCTGGCCGCCATCACGCTGCCGTTGGCATTGTTGGGCATCGGCGGATCGCTGGATTTTGAAAGCATCAAAAAGGAATCCCGCCTGGCCATTGCCGCAACGGTATTGAAAATCGTCGTCATCCCCGCTACTATTACCTTGCTGGCGTTGCGACTGGGACTGACCGGCGAGGATCTGGGGGTGATATTCTTGTTATTCGCTACGCCCTCGGCGATTGTCAGCTTTGTCATGGCCGAAGCCATGGGCAGTAACAGCGCCCTGGCCGGGAATATCATTGTGATGACCACATTGGGCTCAATATTCACCATATCGTTGGGGGTTTTTCTTTTAAAATCAGTAGGGTTGTTTTAGGCATGGAGTATGGCGTCGAACAAGGGGCAAAAAAATTGCTGATTGTCCATGAATTTTCACACAAGAACTCGCCTTGCGAGGGTTCCGAACCTTCGCAACGGTTGAACATATGCCTGCCTCAGCTCCGCAGAGAATCCTTTATTGTTCAGACGGCAAGCAATCAAATACCTAACCTTTGCCGGATTGATAGGTTTCGTTCTCGGCTTGAATTTTTTCCCTCTTCCCCTTATCCTGCTTTGGCAGCTATATTACTCCTTATAATTGCAGAATAAGAATAGCTGAAAAATTCTTATTGCATTTTAATCTAAAAACATTATATTTATCGTACGAATTGGTATGATACAAAATGGTACAGTCAAAATGGAATTTATTGGAAGAAAAGCAGAGCTCGCCAGGCTTCGAGAGATCAATGAGCTTGCCCGCGCATCGGTGGGTGGCTATTTAACCATGATCACGGGCAGAAGACGGATTGGAAAAACTACCCTGGTCAAGCATTTTCTAGAACAAAATAATATCCCCAATTGTTATTTTTTTGTCTCTCGCAAACAGCCCAAAGCCATGCTGGTTGAGTTCACCGAGCTCTTGACGCAACAATTCCCTGAAATTTCAGGCTTGCAATTTGCCAATTTCGACGGATTTTTCAAATTTCTTTTCCAGACGCTGGAACGGAAAAATTATACCTTTGTTTTTGATGAGTTTCAAAATTTTCTTTATGTCGATGCTTCTGTCTTTTCAATCGTTCAAAAATATTGGGATGAGTATAAGGATAAAATCAAAGGGCACATCATTGTCATCGGCTCCCTGCAAACCGTCATGCATACGCTATTTGAAGATCAAAAAGAACCATTGTTCAAACGCTTAACAGGTAAGATGATCCTCAAGCCTTTTTCTGTAGCAGAAATGAACAGCTTGTTTGCTCAACAGACTGAATTAAATCAGGGAGAAAAGCTAAAATTGCAGCTCCTGTTCAACGGCATCCCTTTTTATTATTATTTGATGGAAAGAGAAAATCTATTTGGCAAAGACATCATTGAGATTATTCAACGTCTGGCACTTCGTAATGACGGCCTTCTTTTCAATGAAGGTAAAGAATTGACGATTGAGGAATTTGGTAAAAATTATGGCCGGTATTTTTCAATTTTAGAGGCAATCGCTAGCGGCTTCACTCAGTGGAACGACATTTCTACCCACACTGGAATTCTACCGAATAGCATTGGCAAGTACCTGGATGAATTGCTGAACTATTATGATTTGATTGAACGAAAATCCAGTGTCTTCAGTAGCGATGAAGGAAAAAGTAATCGCTATTATTTGAAGGATAATTTTCTGACCTTCTGGTTTCGATATGTCCATAAAAATTTTAGCCTGCTGGAAAACTATTCTGGAGATGCAATAATCCCCAAAGTGAAAGCTGACTTGCCCAATTTCTTTGGCGTTCAATTTGAAAAATTAATTTTAGATTGGCTGCAACGACAATGTATCGAAAAGCCCAATCAGTTTCCCTTTGATGTTGTGGGGAAATATTGGGATCGGGGGCAAAATGAAATCGATCTCCTGGCTTATCAGGAAAAAGGAGATTTATGTTTGATCGGGGAATGCAAATTGAGCAGCAAAAGGATTACCAGCGCTATCGTTAATCAATTTCAGGAGCAATCAGAAATCATTTCAAAAAAAAGGCGTTTCAAAACCTATCGAAAGGCTGTTTTTGTCGGAGATGTTTCACCTGATGATTTAAAAATCAGCTTACAGGGAAAAGGTATAGAAATTTTTGATGTAACGAACTACTTTGATTAATAGGCATTCACATTGCGAGTAGCCGAGTGACTGAATTTGCATTATTTCAATTTCTCGTTATTCCGATGTCGTTCCCGATCCCGTTCCGTTCGTTTTTCCATCCCCTGCCAGAACGCCTCGGTCAAATCCACGCCCGTTTGATTGGCAATGCAGACGAGCACGAAAAATACATCAGCCAATTCTTCTGATAGCTTTTTCTCCTCATCCGATTTTTTGAAGCTCTGGTCGCCATACGTGCGGGACATGATGCGGGCGACCTCGCCGACTTCTTCCACCAATTGCGCCAGATTGGTCAATTCGGAAAAATAGCGCACGCCGATGGTGTTGATCCATTCGTCGACGAGGTGCTGGCATTGTTGTAATGTAATGGGATTCATAGAATTCGATTTTTTAATGAGATATTGGGAGTTTAGTCGTAATGCTTTTACGCCCTTCGCTACTGGCTACTGGCTTTTCGCTTTGGTAAAATTCAATAATTATGTTAGCCAAATAGAGTATTATTCAAATGAAACCTTTACCCATTAATTGGCAGATGATGGTCATGTTCTGGGATTTAATATACAAAAATCAAAACATTTTTGCAAGCAACTTTATGGGAAAATTTTAGCTTGACTTTTACTCATATTTTTTATCTTCAATTGAACTTTAATTAAAGAGGTGTTAGAATCGGGATTAAAGGGCGTCAAACGGAAAGAAATAGAAACCGAAAAAAAAAGAGGTCTGTATTGGGAGCTGAATAAGACAAAAAATTCCTCCCACAGAATTGCAGTCCCACAGAAATGATAATCAGAAATTAATTTGTCTCAGAAACGAAATGCCTCAGAATTTTATTTCTGAGACCTTTCAGTTCTGAGACCAAAAAAATTCCGTGGTCGTTCTATTCCGCCAAAAGGCGGACCGCCCACTGGCGGTTCCGTGGTCCAAATAGTTATTAAGCCGTCAAACCCGATACCGATTCGTAATCGGCATCCTGCGATCCTTGCCAAAGGCCCGCGGCGTAATTTTCACCCCTGGCGCGCCCTGCCGACGTTTGTACTCGCTTTGATCCACCAATCGAATCACTTTTCTCACGATCGCTTCATCAAACCCAAGCGCCACAATCTGTTCGATGGTGGCATCCTTTTCCACATACTCAGCCAAAATCGGATCCAAAATATCGTATGGCGGCAGGCTGTCTTCATCCTTTTGATTCGGACGCAGCTCAGCCGATGGCGGTTTGATCATCGTGTTGTGCGGGATAATTTCACGACCACGTGATTCATTCAATTTATTTGCCAAATGATAAACCAAAGTCTTGGGAACGTCTTTGATTACAGCAAAGCCGCCCGCCATGTCGCCATACAGCGTGCAATACCCAACACTAATCTCGCTTTTATTGCCAGTGCTCAGCGCCAGCCAGCCGAACTTGTTGGATAGCGCCATAATGATATTCCCCCGAATTCGAGCTTGAATATTTTCTTCGGCAATATCAGACGGCAAATTTTTAAACGTTTCTTTGAGCATTTTCAAATAGGCTTCAAACGTGTCCTGAATGGGAATCACCAGATTTTTGATCTTCAAGTTGCTGGCCAATTGTGCCGCATCATCCAGACTGCCCTGAGACGAAAAAATCGATGGCATGCTCACGCCGATGACATTTTCTGATCCCAGCGCATCGACAGCAATGGCAGCGGTCAGCGCCGAATCGATGCCGCCGCTCAAACCTAATACCACTTTTTTAAATCCATTCTTTCTCACATAATCCCGTGTTCCCAAAACTAATGCTTGATAAATTTCCATTATCGGATCAAGTTTTGGATTTGGTGTGATCAGCAGCTTCGGCTTTTGATCGAACGGTATGCGCTGGTGATCAGGCAGATCGACCAGCTCAATTTTGAACGGTGGATCGAAATCCGCTTTTCGCTGTTGATAAGACTCATCTCTGGCACGGATATTCTGTAGCTCGGAGACATCCAGATCGAACACCATCAAATCTTCTTCAAATTGCTGGCCCCGAATTAAAATTTCACCCCGCTCATCTAAAACCAGGCTATTCCCATCGAACACCAATTCATCCTGCCCCCCAACAAGATTGACATAGCAGACGATGGCACGATTGTTCACGGCATTGTGTTTGAGCAAATTCTCCCGCTCCTCCACCTTGCCCGAATGATAGGGCGAGGAAGAAATATTCAGGAGAATTTCAGCGCCAATGGACAATGCCTGGGTTTCGATCACACTGTTTTGGATCCAGATGTCCTCACAAATACTCATGCCAATTTTGATGTCATTCAGCTCCAGAATCAAGGGGCGATCGCCAGCTTCAAAATAGCGTTCTTCATCGAACACGCCATAATTGGGCAGATGAATTTTATGATAGATATTGATCAATTTGCCATCCGAAAGAATGGCAGCGGCATTGTATAATTTATCCTTTTCCCGATTGGCAAATCCCACAATGGCTGTGATATTTTCAGTCGCAGGGACGATCCGTTGCAGGCAATTGATATTATCCTGAACAAATTGGGGGCGGAGCAATAGATCTTCGGGCGGATAGCCTGTAATCGCAAGCTCAGGAAAAGCGATGAGGTCAGCCTGAAAATCTCGTGCTCTTTGAAGGTAGTCTTTAATTTTCTGTTCATTGCCAGTCAGATCGCCGACGGTCACATTGATCTGCGCCAGTGCAATTCGAATAACCTTAGCCATGTTATTTTATTCTCCCATCACTTTGATGATCACCCGTTTGCGGCGCTGGCCATCGAACTCGGCGTAATAAATCTGCTGCCAGGGACCGAGATCGAGCTCGCCTTTGGTGATCGGCACGATCACCTGATGCCCAATGAGCAGATTTTTCAAATGGGCATCGCCATTCACTTCGCCCGTGCGATGATGGCGATAGTTCACCCCTTCGGGAGCTAACTTTTGCAGCCAATCCTCAATATCTTGAATCAGTCCCGATTCGGCGTCATTCACATAAACGCCAGCCGTAATGTGCATGGCTGATACCAAAATCATGCCTTCCTGGATGCCGCTTTTTTTCAGCACTTTTTCAACTTCAGGAGTGATGTTGATGAATTCTCGTTTGCGAGAGGTATTGAACCAGAGGTATTCGGTGTGGAATCTCATGTCTCATCCTTTTTCTTTGTAAAGCCAGCATTCGACATTTATTATCATTTCTTATTTGAGGCACAAAATCCTTGTTGATCATTTTTTTAACAAAGACTCATTTAACAAAATCAGCAATTGGATGGGCAAATTGTTTTAAAATAAAACCGCTTTCAAAAAATCAGCCTGAAAATTGAATGATTTTTTTTAATAACAACATTCCAAGTTCATTCTTAAATCGATGACAGTATCTTTATCTTAAGCAAATGTTAATCAATTTAATCAGAGTCGTTTTTAGAAATATCGTTTGGGACTGGTGCGGCTTACCATTAAAAGCGGCAACTGATAAGGAAATCGAATCTGAAGGCTAATCAAATTTCAAAACAAAATTTCATTGTCAGTATCAATCAGTGCGCATATTTTATCCTTTATTAACTTGAAAGTCTCATTGTTGACTTTACAGAATTTTTTTAAAACGATATTTCTGGATAAGGTATAAATTTTGTCACATCTGATTCTGCTTTTCGTGGGGAGCTCGCCACTTTCCAGGCTATGATTATCTATATCGATGGTATATTTGTTTTCAAAAATAAGATTCGACGTTAGCGCCACTACAACAATGTCAGGATTGGTTTTGTTATAATAGTCATTTGAAATAATAATTACTGGACGTTTTTTATGACTCGATAAATCAGTAAAAGGAATAGGAATAAGCACAATGTCTCTTTGATTATACGTCATTCCAAACCTCGTCATCTGGGTTGTTCCAGAAATCAGTTGAGGATTCTGATGCGTTCATCAAATCGGAATAATCATCAATTTGGAGCGGCAGTATAATTACTTCAACCTTCGATGATTTTACTTGAGGAATATTTGGGACATTAATTTGTCCGTGTTGATCTACGTCAACTATATATTTATATGCCCGCATTTTACCTCCGATTTTCTTAAATGAAATGCTCTAAGCATAGTATCGGAACAGGTAGTTCATTGGCCTATTTGATCCAACTCTCTGCCAAAAAGAAATTAAAGAAGATTTATTGATATCAATTGAGAAAAAATTATCGACTCACTATAATACTTCTTTCTTTTCACATAACTATTTCACTTTTCGGTGTGAATATATAAAAACGATTTTACAATGTCAAGGGGAAAATTGTGGAATTTTAGTTGACAAAAGAATTCTGATTATTGCTTCGGTTTCCAGCAGAACATAAGCCAACTCAACGGCGCAAGGAGCAATAATATTATCCTCATTGTCATCATGCTTGGGGATGGGGAAAGGTTGGTCATTTTGTTCTCTTGGTCGACTATTTGTTTGTCAATTTGTACTACTTAGTCAAATTATCTTAATTCACCTTGCGTGTCATTTCGATCCGCCAGTCGGCGGAGAGAAATCTGTTTACCCCGAATTCATCAATACATACAGATTCCTCACTTCTCCGCCCGCCAGTAGGCGGACGGATCCGTTCGGGATGACACATCGTCTTTTAATCTGACTAAGTAGTGTTTGTTGTATTTAAAATATAAGCTTTTCAAGTAAAAAAGCAACTAGTTTTTTGAATGCCAAGCGCAAATTTTCTGCTTCTTCAGAGTATGCATCAATACCAATTATGCTTCAAATCAAAATATCAAAATTGAATATTGAATAAAGAAACTGTCTTTAACTATGGTTGATATGCGTTCATCACTTTTCGGGAATGAGACCTTCGAGGTTTCAGCAACCTCGAAGGCTTGCTTCATTCAAAGCTACGATCGTGCGGCTGATTTGGCTTTGAAGAAAATCGAGGTGATTAGCTCGGTCAGGAAGCCATAAATAATTCCCATCACGATCGTGCTGATGGCAATAGCTGGGCGGTTAATGATCGGGATTGCCATAGGGAGGCTGGCAATTGCTCCTAAAACAATGCCATGCAGCCACCAATTCAAACGGATAGCGCTGATGCCGATCGTGAATCCCAGCATGGTGCGGCTGAAGATAATTGTCCATTTCATCACAGTTGAGATTGGTTCATTGGGATTTGAGCTGGCTAATAACATACAGACGATGCCAAACACAAATCCGCAGATGGTGGCAATGACAACTCGTTTGGTGGTTAACATTTTTCCTCCTCCTCATTGGTTTTAGTTTTATGATAGGATGGACTACCCCCAAAAAAGGAATAATGGAAAGGTGGAATGATGGAAGATTGACATTCAGGTCTTATGAAATTCCAATATTCCAGTATTCCATTGTTATAAAACATCGATCTAATATCATCGACAACCCACTGATAGATGTAGCGATATAGGCGTTTCACATCATTGACTTCTGCGGAATCGATCTTTGATGCCCTTGACCTTATCAGCATAAAATTGTTCAAACCCATTTCGAGGCGTTCTGCAAAGCCAGACTGGCAGCCCGCTTTCTCGGGCATACGGATCGGTAATTCGTCCCACCAATTCCACGGTTGTAAAATAGTAGGAGACATCGTTCGTATCATCGTTCACATAGATCAGTGTTTTAAAATTGGCGCTATCGGGCGCCCAGAACAAGAAGCTCTCGCTGAAACAGACTGGCTCTGGCAGTCCATATTTTTCAGCATAATATTTGATTGCCCCAGCCTGGCCATAATTCTCGGCATAGATGACACAATCGGATTTATCGGAATCGCTCAAACTTTGATAAGCCTTGATCACAATATCGCTCAATTCTTTCCAGCCAGTCATGTCCGCATAATCCTGAGGCAACGGATAAATGCGACCATCCTCCCAGCGCAGCGCGCCCTCGCCGCCGAATTGCTTGGATTTTTCACCGTACACCACCATTTTGTCCAGCGGCAGCACGGGCAGACTGTACGGAAGCAATGGCAGAGTCGTCAAAATCATTAAAGCTAAAATAGCGGGCTTCAAAAAGCTCAATTTTCCCTCTGCATATTTTTCAATAGCGACTCCGCCGAAGGCAAATAAAATGGGATAAATTCCCAGGGCATAATAGCCTTTGCCTTTCAACAAAATATAAAGCAACACGACGGCCAGATAGGTATAGCCCAGCACTCGATATTTTTTGCCAGCTTTAAAAAAAAGAATAAATGCCATTCCCAAAAGCCAGACCCATAGATTAGAAAAATTCATCAGCACCTGTGCCATTAAAAAATCGATGACTCGGACATGAGCCAATTGCGTCTCGCGGAGGCGGGTCATGTGATAAACCACGGGGAAATTATGGTTATACTGCCAGACTAGATTGGGCAAGACGATAAGCAATCCGAGTAATGAACCATACAAGAAATATTTTGACAAGAACAGCTTTCGATCGGAAGTGAATAATAACGCCAGACCAAAAGCCAGGATCAGAAATCCGATATTGTACTTAGCCAAGAATGCCAGTCCCCAGGTGATGCCCAGATGAATCCAAAATTTCGGATTCTGGGTTTGAATTAATTTCAAAATAAAATAGGTGCTGAGCAGCCAATAAAACGCATCGAATGCTACGGGTTGAAACAGCGTATTGCTTCGCAGGAAGGCAGGGGACACAATAAAAGCAGTGCAGCCAAGCAGGATCGCCCATATTTTTCCACCCAAATTTCTAATGATCAAACCGATCATGATCACCGAGACTGCGCCGATAATGGCTGGGAACAGCCGAATGGAAAACACTGAATCACCGAATAAAAATCGGGTGATATTGCCAATGACTGCCGTCGTGGGTGGAACCGAGAGGAAGCTCCAATCCAGATGATCGCCCTGGGCTAAATAGAGATAGGCGTCCCGATGGAGCTCATAGTTGGTATTGGTTATGAAATGAATAATCAATTTCAAAAAAGCCAGAGCGAGAATGAGAAACCACTCGCTGGATAATTTTTTGCTCATTGAAAATCTTCTTTTTTGGTGTTTGCATCGAAGTTCGTTGTCTGGCGATGACCATAGTGTCAGAGAATTCCGGTGCTCTTAAATGCATAAACCCTGGTAATAACTTTATCGAAATGAGTGGTATTCCATGTGAGATTTTATGCTGAACATCCTTCCATTTTTTCAGTTTCAACCGGGACGAACCATTCAAAGTTCAGTGGCCTTTTGCTGCGTTCGTGGTGGAAACCATAAAAAAGCGAATGGCGCACCCATAGCCCCATTCGCTCTTCCAACATTCAAGGAGTTATGATTTGATACTCAGTTTTCATCCAGAATCAAAAATTCTCGTTCCGACCAGGTTTGATTTACCCCATCGATCAAATCGTAGAGATGATTCAGTACCTCCTCTATTTCTTCATCGTCAGCCATCTGTTCCAAATGTTGCGCTTCATCAAGCAGGACATCGATTTGACTGGCGAGATGCTGGTCATATTCCACAATCTGATGGAGTTTGGCCGGATTGACGTTCTTCTTGAAAAATGGCCCGGAATTATAAGCTGGATCGATCAACGACTGGGAGAGCATTTTGAGACTTAGCACAATGCGGTCAAACAATTCGAACGAATTATGGCTGCCGTGTTGGCGCAATTGAAAACCGAATCGAGCAAATTGCTTTTCCAGGCGATCCAATTTTTCGTTCAAAAATTTTCGCAGTCGCTGGTCGGTCGTGCGCCGTTCTTGAATGACCTGATAACCATCATAGACATCCAGCCCGGGCAGAGCCGGCTCAACAAAAAGCTGAGTGCTTCGCATATAAAACTCCTTGAATAGTAAATTATTACAACAGGTATTGCGGTTAGCAATCTCAAACGGATCAATCGTTAGCAGCAAACGACACACCGGTGCCTGACAGATCGACCAAAGTCAGATTCACGCTGGCCATAGCAAGCTGCCGACCCGGCGATATCAACTCATTTTAATTTTCAAGATGACCGGCTTTATATAAAACGATTAATTCACCAACATTAGCTTTTGGCAAGAGGGGCAATCGAAATTGTTGTGAATGCTTCTGGCTCTAGTGTTGAGTGCTATTTGGGTTTCGAGTATTTCGCTATGTTATTCCTCCGAGATCCCCCTTTCAAAGCACGCAGATATTTATGATCATCAATTTCTCATGCGCAACGATCACACTCGAAAACACATTTGCTTCACAAGACAAATTCACTCAATCTATACCATCCACCTATGGGACATGCAGGCATTTTGATTGAAGAAAGTGGTCCGAAGATTGGTGATCTTCAATTTTGACCGGGCAAAAGTTAATTAATTAATCCCAAAAATGCAAGTAATTTTTTTGAATTATTTTTTTTCCTCTGGCACAACAGTGAAATTACACTTGATTTTCATCGTAAATCTTGCTAAAATATCTCTGAGATGCAACATCTTTGATAGTTATTGGACTTCGAGGTGGCTCAGATTACTGGTTACGATAATTTCTAGCGCCATGTTCACCATCAGGTCATCAAAAACCACAACGATCCGAGAGAGATAATTTGGTTTATTGTACTTTTTCGGTCAAATTCAAAAACGTCAGCAGACTGAAAACCTGGTCAAAGGCGGCTTCGATTCCGGGCATCCATTCGTGCGATGGTGTCCTGGTGCGGTCATCAATCCCCGACATTTCAGACCTAGAATGATACGGCTGTACTTCTCCCAGCAAGAGATTATAGGATGCGAAAATAAAGAAGAATCGTTCAACCAAGCGAGGGTCAACATGCGAATGCTTATAATACTGGTGCTAACTGGCTTGATCAGCCGTTCCAATTCAATTCCTGCAGGTGACTGGCAGCAGGTCAAATCGGAAATCCAAAAGCTTATCAAGCAATCTGGCGGCACAGTGGCTATCGCGTTTGAAGATTTGAAGACCGGCAAAACATTTTATCTGAACGAAAAAGTGGCCATGCATGCGGCCAGCACCATGAAGACGGCGGTGATGATTGAGGTCTTCAAGCAAGCTCAACAGGGGCGCTTTCAACTATCCGATTCTTTGCTGGTGAAAAACGAGTTCCGCAGCATTGTCGATGGCAGCCCCTTTTCCCTTGACATCAAAGAAGATAGTGACGACATGGTCTATCGCCAAATTGGCCACAAAATGGCCATACGCGGCCTGGTCTACCAGATGATCACCATGAGCAGCAACCTAGCCACTAATATTCTGATCGAGTTGGTGACTGCCAAAGCCGTCATGCAGACAATGCAGGAGATTGGTGCCCATCGGATTCGCATTTTGCGCGGGGTCGAAGATCCAAAAGCGTTTCAAAAGGGCTTGAACAACACCACCGATGCCTACGACATGCTGCTGATCATGAAAGCCATTGCTCAAAAAACCGTGGTAACGCCAGTAGCATGCGAAGAGATGATTGGCATCCTTACCGATCAGAAATTGAACAAGAAAATACCGGCGCTGCTGCCGCCAACTGTGAAAGTAGCCCATAAAACCGGCTCCATTTTTAGTATTGATCATGACGCGGCGATTGTATACAAATCTCCTGATCATGCATATATTCTGGTAGTACTCACCCGTGGTATTCAAGATCACCAGCAGGCTGAGGCGCTCATCGCTCGCATCTCCCGGCTGATCTATGACGCTATTTGAAGGTCAACATTTTTAGAATGCACAACGAAAGCTATCCGATCGAAATCGATTGGCTAATATGGCAAATACCGTAACCAGTTGAGAGATAATCAAGATCGAGGTTATTGAAACGCCATTAATTTTTTGGCACAAATGACAAAGCTGTTGACAGCCAATCAAAAAATGCCTAAATTGCCCCGCGCTTAGTTCAATCAACCGTGATTCTAACAGCGAGGACGGAAATCATGCACTTCAACTGGTCGGTATTTTTTAGAGCAATTTTGCTAGGCTTGTCACTGCCATGGTACTGCCTGGTGATTTATAGTTGCAGTTACGAAAGAAGCGAAAAGGATATTAAGCAAGCCGTGGCATTAGGCAAGCAAATGCAGAGCAAAAAAGATTCGCAGCCGCACAATAGCGGTGATTTTTTTCAATCTTTATCTGATGACGAATCCTATCATGTCCGAAAACACATTCTAAAACCAGGGGAAACGCTGCGGGATGTTGCCGTTCAATACGGCACCGATTGGCAAACCATATTGGAGGCCAACGCGCTATCTGACAGCGCACGGCTTCAGGCTGGCCAAACAATTCTGATTCCCATCAAAACATCCAATCGGTCAATGCCGTTGCGATGACCGGTGGCACCTGTTCCTCAAAAGATGTTAAGCAATTTGAGTGCCATAATGAACATGGCGATGAGCAGCACTCCTCGAATCACGCCTTCACCTTTCTTGACCGAGACTTTGGCCGAGCACCAGGCACCCAGCCCATTTCCCGCCGATAGCACCAGCGCATGCACCCAACTGATATTGTCGGTTAAAATGAAAATGACGATTGCCGGCAGCGTAAAAATAAACACTACGAACACCTTATGCATGTTAACGTGAAGCAAGTCAGCTTGCAGAAGATGATAAAATGCTGCCATCAATAAGAAGCCAACGCCCGCCTGGATAAAACCACCGTAGAATCCAATGCCAAACATCACCCCATACAGCCAGATCGGTGAAACCGGCTGCTTTGGGGCTGAACCATTTTTTCGGTTCGACTGCGGAAAGATGAGGGTAATGATGATGCCCATGATCACGATTCCCAGCAACCGCTGAAAGAGACTATCACTGATCTTTACTGCCACCAGGGCGCCAAGAATTGCACCAGGCAACGTCAATAGTGCCAGCTTCAAACTTAATTTGAATTGATGCAACCGTTCTTGTTTAAAAGCCACAATTGCTGCAATATTCTGGATGAGCACAGCTACCCGATTAGTGCCATTCGCCAGGCTGCTATCCAGTCCCAGAAAAATCAATGCCGGCAAAGTCAAGGTCGAACCGCCGCCCGCCATCACATTGATGAAGCCAGATAGCAAGCCAGCCATGAAGAGTACTGCCAATTTGATCCCTTCATCCATTTTGATAGCCTTGCTCCAGTCGGGTCATAAATGCAACAAATTGAGGAAATGCCACTTCGGCCGGGGGCAACTCCGGATGCCAGCGCTTTTCCCATTCGAGTGAGAGATAACCCGTGTAGCCAGCATTCCGCAATATTCGATAAATCTGTCGATGTGGTACTTCACCTTCGCCCATCAGGCAGGGTTCCCATCTGGCAGGAGAGACAGCTACCCGCCGCGAATCCTTCCAATGCGTATGTTCGATCCAGTTACCGACATTGTGCCATGTTCTCGCTGGTTCCTCACCAATGAACATATATGGATGATTGATATCCCACAACAGCCCGACATGATCAGATGGCACACGCTCCAGCAACTGGTGGAAGTGGTGGCTATTAAGCCAGTCGTCATGCGTCTCAACCAGGATTTTGACATCAGATGAACCCAGAGCAGCAATCATTTTCTCAAGATAAGTCGCTGCCCCATCAATGGCTTGTTCCCAGGTCCGTTGACCGAGCTTACCGCCGAAAATGCGGATGAATTTCGTCTGAAAGCGACTGCATAATTCTGCATAGCGTTTTAGTTCCTCCAACTGCGGAGTCTCCAGGGACGATTCGGCTGGTGAAAGCAGAATTGAACTGGAAAAACAGACGATATTCAGTTCAGCATCCTCCAATTGGCGAAGGGTCTCCTGGCTGTGACTGGTGAATTGCGGGAGCATCGTAACGTCCAGATGCTCACCGACACCACGAATTTCGATGCCAGAAAAACCGTAGCCCCTGGCATTGGAAATAATTTTCTCCAAAGTCCAATCTGGACAACCCAGTGTCGAAAAAGCTAATTTCATCATCCAGTCCCCATTCAAAATTTTGTGCCAATATAGATGAATTCAATCAAAATTGCAAGACTTTTCATTGTTCCGGTCAAGCTTCGCCACAGGATTTTGCTACTCACGCGCGTGGTAGTCACATGCTGATCTCCTGTTTCGAGCGGAATCCATTGCCGGCCAATCCAGCTTGCCTGGCTGGTAATTGCGGCCGAGTTTGATGCACCTGGTTGCCTTGACTCTGAAATTTATCGTTCAGGAAAATTGAACGAGAATAGTACGCGTGGTGTTTTATGAATCGCTTCGTCCGAAGCGATGGCCACGGCAAAGGTTCGTTGGCCCGCCTGCTGCGGATTATTAATAAAAAGATGATCACAGAGGATTTTACCAGGAGGAATACCTTCAAATTGTAGACGTCCGAACAGCAATTGGTGATCGAATTCGCGACTCCAATGTTCGCTCTGCAATAAAAATTTGACCGGCGAGCCAGGGGGAGTTGCGGCGGCCCGATACCAATAAAGCTGGAAGTGGGCCTGGTCGGCGCCAATGTAAACCGTCGACCAACCGACCAACCAAATGCCGCTGCCAACTTGAATATTCAAACGACCGTCGATGCCTGCTGGCAGCGAATCCTGAAGCGCATACCGTGCGAAGCTCTCCTTTGAAGCCAGGCCACGTTGCAGACAAAATGTATTGTCAATCGCAAAGCGCAGGCCCCAGGAACTATCCCGGAGCACCCTCCAACTCAACTCATTCATCGCCGGCAATCGCCGCGTCCGCTGGCTGTCGGCAAATGCCTTAATTTCCATCAGTGGCCGCTTCAAATCAAGCACCACAATATCCGCATCATTCACCCGCTCAGGAAAATGGTAGAGGTATTGTCGTTCAGCAAGATGCGCACCCTCGCGCGCCGTGGTGGAAACTGACAATTGAGCTGGTATATCTCGCAAGGCATCGCTGAGCATTCGGTGTTGAGGCGTCACCTGCCATAGTCGATGAAATCTGAGAATGGAAAAATGTGCAGCCGAAACCATAGCTGATAGGAGGACAATGCCCATGATCGCTTCGGTACTGAACCACCGAACCTTACGATATCGGCGGACGTGCCTCAGAATATTGGCCAGACCCTGAACTGCAGCTAAAAAAATAAACGGAATAATCGCCGCCGAATAGTGATATTCAATCTGGTGCATGTAATGCCAGGGACTCAATAGATTCATCAGCAAATTTGGCGCGGAAAGGAGCATGATGCTTGGCGCAAAGAGACACAAGCCAGCGACGGGTAATAGCAATTTTGCCGCATAAACTACATTTTCAACTTGGATCAGCTTTGTCAGCGTCGCTATTGGCGTTTGCACCAGGCCAATAACTACCTGAATGGCTTCATTTTCCCTAATCTCAGAAACAATGGCCGCCGATTTAGCGCTGCTCGGAATGTCGTTCATTGGCCAGAAATAACTGCGGCAGGCAAATGCCAACAGCCAGAGGGCAGAAATAAAGATCAGCACCGCGCCAACCCTGCTATTCCTCCGACTGATCAGGACATACCAGCCCAGCATAAAGATAACTAATGCCACATCTTCACGGCAGAGGAGGCTAATGATCGCAAAAGCAAGCGCTGCAGAGTATTTCTCCCTGGTCAGGTATAAAAAGGTGAACAACAATAAAGGAATAGCCAGTGTGAGGCCATGGATATCGAACAAATTGGCCCCATGCAGGGCTGGATAGAACAGATAGGCCAACGCCGCGAACAGCGCCGCCACTTCGGAATCAAGCTTTTGTTTTGCCAATAAAAAAATAGGGATAGCGCCGCAGGCCAGCATCAGAGTCTGCAACCAGAGAAGCAACGGAATCGACGGGAACACGCGGTAGATCAACGCTAACGGCAAATAGATCAACTCCCAGTGCGCCACGTGCAGTCGGGAGACCGAAAAACCAAGATTCACGCTTTCCTGCAAAATGCGCCCATGGGCGGTATTCCAGATGGCCTGTGCCATGATTCCCAGATCCCATAATGTCGCTTGGTAGCTCTGGAAACGACTAACCGCCCAGTACCCAACAATGACAACATAGGCAACGATAGCATTCGCCAAAATAAACCAGGGAAGTTTGGTGTTGCCGAGATTTTTTAATTTTCTAAAATTCACTTCTACAACCTCTGCAAAAATGGCTCTGGTCTCGAAAGTAGCCATTTTAATCATGTTGAATTTCGTGGCTGCTGGAATTCGATGTTAATCTATCAGCAATTCCTGATATTTTTTGAAACAAATTAAACAATTCGTATTAGAGAGTCAATGAAAATAATTGTAACAGGCATGAATTTCGGATGCTTGAAATCGGAAAGATTTGTAACGGCAATGGTAATTCATGTGCAAGCGCGCTGTTAGGCCATCGGTTTATCCCAAATTGGCAAGCGGGCGGAAATGGATTCTACCGCCGCAATAAAACGGAATAAATAGCTCCATCTCCGCCTGCGAGCAAATTGTGTTTATGCCAACCGATTGCCTGCTGCGTGAATGAGCTAACATCAGCAAAGCTAAAGCGCATGCTGAAATAGCTGTCATGCATCCAAAACGTTATGGATTATTTCACGACCACCTTAATGAGAGTGTTGGCAGGTACCATCTCATCCAGTTGCATCTCATTCATAATGGCCAATTCTTCCATTTTTTCCGCTGGGGCACCATATTGTTGCAGCAGGCTCCGCAAGGTTGCCGCCGCGGTGGTGCGCTTGATCACCAGTTTGCTGGGAGTGACATTGATCTTTGCCGGATCTGTCAGCGGCTTGAATTGCCCCATGGTCTGGCTAAAAGAGGAATGATAATTCTGAAATTGAGCCTGGCCGGTATAGCCGTGGAAATAGAACACCGAATTATCCTTTTGGATAAAATACGATTCGACGCGAATCACACCCTGCTCGGTGGTGACATCCGAAATGACCCGCTGTGCGTTCAGACCGCTCACCCGAATCGCTTCCGACTGAACCACGGCGGCCTTGGTGTTAGCGACAAACGCATTTGCGGCATCGGCCGGCGAGTTTTCTTGCGCCACTGAAAAAAGCATCACCGCATCTTGCTGCTGCGTGAACATCTGCACCTGAGATGGCGTATTGTTTAACTGCCAACCTGCCGGGACCGGGAATTGAAATTTTAGCAGCGGATGATAAAACGTATTGCCTTCTACGTATCCCTGTCGCGGATCTTCGCCATACAGCACTCCATCAACTTTTTGCAGATACTGATCATGATTCACCGCAAATTGCGTTCCGGCCAATTGGGTCTGCCACTTTTGGGCATCTTTTTTGATGGCCGCAATACGATCAGGTGGATTGGGGTGAGTTGAGAACCAACCGGGCAAGCCGCTGCGGTCCTCGCCAGGATTCAGCCGCTCCAGCGTTACGAAAAAATTGGCCATGTGATTGGCATCCCAACCGCCTTTTGACGAATATTGCACTCCCAACGCATCAGCCTCTCGCTCATTATCCCGACTGAAGCGCAGGAATAGCATGCTCACGCCAAACTGGGCCAAACCAGCGTACTTGCGAAACGTTTCAGAGACCATATAACCAATGCCCAGTCCCAATTGCGCCAGTTGGGCGCGACTGTATTGTGCCGCGCTGTGGCGGGCGGTCACATGTCCAATTTCATGCCCCAATACGCCTGCCAATTCCGCTTCGTCGTTTAGATACGAAAGAATGCCTCGCGTGACATAAATGAAGCCCCCCGGAACTGCAAAGGCATTGATGACCGGAGAATCCAGAATCCGAAATTGATAATCCAGATTGGGACGATGGCTTAGACCCCCTAACTTCTTGCCAACAGATGACACGTAGGCCAGTAGCTGTGGGTCATTGTACAGGCCATAAGTAGCTATGATCTCCTGATCGGTCTGCTGACCCAACGCAATTTCATCGGACTGCGTCAGCAGCATAAATTCCCGTTTGCCCGTCACAGGATTCACAGCGCAGGAAATCGCCCAGGCAATGAGCGCCACAAAAATGATGCTCACCAGGATTTTCAAGCTGGTCTTTGGATTCATTTCTGTCCTCCTTCAGGTTAATGATGATAGTTGATTCGATCAGAACGTTGCTCTTCGGCACTATACAATTGCGCCGACACTTCCCTTAATGCGAAGCTCATAATTCAAATGTCTGAGTAACTAAAGCCACTTTTTCTTTCTAAAATAAAAAATCATGCCCACACCGATCAGTCCCATTACCAGCCAGACCAGGGGATAGCCATACCGCCATTTTAATTCAGGCATAAACTCAAAATTCATCCCATAAACACCAGCAATGAAAGTCAATGGGATGAAAATAGTCGCAATCATGGTCAGCACTTTCATTACCTCATTGAGCCGGATGCTAATATTGGAGAGATAAAGATCGAGCATATCGCCAATCATATCGCGGTAAGTTTCTAGCGTATCGATTACCTGAACCGTGTGATCATAGACATCTTTTAAATAGATTTGAGTCGATTGATGAATTAGGTTGGAGTCTTCCCGTTGCAGAATGCTAATTACTTCTCGCAACGGCCAGACGGATTTGCGAAGAGTGACCAGTTTTCTTTTTAAGACATAAACCTGCTGCAATGTTTCGCTCGTGGGGTTATTGATCAGGTTATCCTCTGCGGCTTCGATTTCCTCCCCCAGTTCTTCCAGAATGATAAAATAGGTATCGACCACAGCATCGATGAGGCTATAGGCCAAATAATCGGCATGAAGCTTTTTGGATTGGAGTTTAACGGCTCGGATCCGCTCTCGCACCGGATCGAATACATCTCCCACGTCCTCTTGAAAAGTAACTACAAAATTCGAACCCAGTATCAAGCTTATCTGTTCTTCCTTGATCTCGCGTTGAGCCGTGAAGGAAAGCATTTTGAGCACAATATAAAAATACTGGCTATAATCTTCCACTTTGGGCCGCTGCGCGGTATGGAGGATATCTTCCAAAACCAGCGGGTGGATATTCAGTTGTTCACCGATTTTCTCGATGATGCCCACCTCATGCAAGCCATCCACATTGAGCCAGGCAATGGTTGGCGCCTGAGGAAAAGGGAAGCATGCTTCGATGGAATCGGGCTCCAATTCATCATACCCATCGCCATGGTAGCGAAACAGGTGCAGATGGGTTTGCTCGATTTTTGTTTCGCCCACATGAACCAGCGTACCCGGTGGCAGACCAGCTTTTTTGAAACGTTTCGTTTTAACTCGAGAAATGGTGACTCACCCCCTCCTGTGTTGTTTTCATATCTGTATTCATCCGAAATACTATCAATTTTGGCCGATCTACCGAACAACAGAGGCTATCGAACTCGCGTCCATTGCCTCAAGCAAATTATTGTTCTGGAGTAGCATCCATACTCGCGGAGAAATTTTCTTCTGCCCGGTGAATGCGTTTGATAAAATAATACCCCACCGACAATGAAATGATCAGCGCGGCAATGCCCATCAGCGTGAGGCTGGAATATTTGTTGAGATCCAGGATAATGACCTTGCGCGAGATGGCAATCATGGCTACGATCATCACCACCTCCACGTGCATTACCCGTTGCTTGAGATAGGTTTTGATCGTGTCCAGCAACTCAATTCCAATCAACACCAGCATGAACAGACCAAAAATGTCCAGCAATTCATCGATCTCCAGAATAAACATTGGCTCACTGATGATATCTTTGATGATGATCCAGCATAGCTCCACCAAGGATAGCAGCAATACAATCATCATCAAAATGATCAAAGCCACAAATATGAATTTGTCGAACTTTTCTAATAGCCCATGCATGCCTTATCCCTTGCGATAGCGTTCTCTAGCATCGGCAATGATTTGCAGCGCAAGATCGCGATTTTCCCAGCCATCAATGCCTGTTTTCTTTTCCTCAAGTTCCTTATAGACAGCAAAAAAATGCTCGATCTCCTTCATCAAATGCGGGGGCAAATCTTCTAATTTTTCGATCTGATTCCAATAGGGATCGCCCACTGGCACACAGACAATTTTTTCATCAGGTCCCTTCTCATCCCACATTTTAAATAATCCAATGGGTCGAGCTTCGATCAAACAGCCAGGAAATGTCGGCTCCGTCACCAGTACCAATGCATCTAACGGGTCACCATCTTGACCCAGGGTTTCGGTGATAAAACCATAATCACTGGGATAATGCACCGCGGAGAACAGCATCCGATCCAGTTTGATGACATTCTTTTCTTTATCGAATTCATATTTATTTCGGCTGCCTTTGGGAATTTCTACCACCACATCTATCGTAAATGATTTCTCATTCTCTGTCATCTTCCTCCTCCAATAAATTTTATGGTAAATTAAAAGTGTTAGCGTTTCCAATTTGATGAGGCATCATCAATCATAACTCGATTGAAATGATTTTTCTGAACCCCGGCAAAGCAACATTAGCAACACACCTGGTTTGTCATTGGTGCTGCTTCCAGTGTCAGAAATTACTTCACCGAATATATCGCATCAGGCGGCTATCGCTTGCAAATGCATTCGTGACCGCCATCGACATTGCTGGCTATTGTCGATTAAAACGCAGCCGCCACAATGGCCAATAGGCAGGGATTCCCCTATCTACTGCGCGATTGGGCAGTACTATTCCGCCAGTCGCTCGAGGCTGGCGGTTTTTCTTCAGCGGCCACCAGTTCAACCAACCCGATTGCAGATTCCCTGCTGCTCGTTGTGGCTCTTGCACCCGACGTAGCATGAACAGGCTGACCAATCGCAGCAGCCCGGAAATCAGAAATATAGTCTTGAATTCCATCGCTGCCGAAAACGAAAAATCAATCGCCAGATGATGTAGATACTTCGCCAGAACGCCACCGCTGAGAGCGCCCAGGCCAGCCGCCACACCATTAACCGATGCCCAATAGGCAAAATAGGCGGAATTCGAAGTTTTAGACGCCATGCCCAGGACCAAATTGACCGAACACAAATTGTAAGCCGCCCAAAAAAAGCCGGCGGAAAGCTGCAGCAAGGGCAACAACACCAACAAGTAACTCGAAGTTTTGGTGGTAAAAAGCCATAGCATCGGCAAAAATGTGATCATCCATGCCGACAGCCATACCACCGGTCGATTGCCGATGCGATCGGAGATTTGCCCCCACAGCCACATGCCCAATAGATCGGCTGCGGCTGTAGTAACCGTTAATAGCGCAATCATGGTATAGCTCAGATCCAGGACTTTGAGCATATAAACAATAAAAAACGGTGCAGCCATGTTCACGGCAAAGGACCACAGCGCCGCAAAGCGCAATAGCAGTCGATAGTGCTTCTGCTTCAGTGGCGCCCGATAGATTGCCCGGAAATTGACATCGGCTTGCGGCGCCGACGGTGGCTCTGGCTGCCGCGCCAGAATACGCACGCTGAGCAATCCACAACCAAGCGCAAAGGCAAAGAGCAATTCAAACGCATGGAGTTGAGAACCATTGGGCTGTTGTTGTCGAAACCAGTCCAGAAATCGCCCGGCCAACAATGTGAAGGCAATATTGGCCGCGCCCAGGATCGCATTTCGCAAGCCAAAATACCGACCGCGAATATCGCCCGGAACAATGAACGACATCCACGACAACCAGGCAACCCCAGAAACGGCGCCGAGGACACTGGAGATCGCAATCAACAAAATCGCAAATTGTAAAACAAGCCAGGGGCTCCTGCTTGCTAAAAGCACACTCAAAACAACAATCGGCAACCACAACGCTCGAGCGGCGAAAGCAGAACGCACGGCTACTTTTTTCCGCCGATTGTATTTTTCGACCAAATACGTTCCGCCCAATTGGGCAATGTTGGCAAATAGCGGTATCGACGCCAGAATGCCAATCTGCAGCGAACTTGCGCCTAGTGCCAGCGCAAATGCCGGCAGAAAAACACTGCCGGTCAAATTGATATAGATATTTGCAAAGATGCCATCGTAAATCGACAATCGCAAGGCCCTTACCGTTCGTGCTATGCCAAATCCTGTCGCTATCATGGCTTGGGACTTTCCTCCCAGACCTTCACCCATTTGTCACCTCGAATCATAAATGCTTTCTTTATCACACCTCTGACGGATCCCTGCTCGCATGAGGATTTAGATTTCCATCATCCTCTCCCATTCTCTCCCCAACATCAGCCAGCGCTCAGCAATAACTCATTTTTCGGCAGTAGCAAATCATAGCCCCACCGAAAAAATCACTGGTTACTTGAAATCCAGCCAGATATAATGAAAATTCGAAAGCAATTTAATGATTCGACCGCCAAAGAGTTCCCTTTTCTGACGGCCGGCCGACGAGCCAGCCACACTTCCAGCCGCTAGTGCCATGGTGTCAAAGAACATAGCGCTCAAGCGATTTCCTATTTCCTGATCTTAGCGGTGATATATCCAAGTAAAAAGCCGGTCAAAAGAATCAATGGATAAAACACAATGCGGGACATGCTGATTTTCCAAAACAGAAACCGCAGATAAACCACTTGCACATTTTGAATCAGCAGAATGAGAAACAGGACCACCAGCACAATAATGACAACGGTTTTGGCTTTCATACAGGTACCCTCTGTGTCTCCGAGTTGACAATCGAGCAAAACCATCAACAATAAGTAATCATATCAGCCATTGAGAATTTACGTTTTTAAACTCGCATTACAGCAGCCGTCTATATCATAATCGCCCATTTGCACTGGACTGAACCCCCAAACATGCAATCGCTGGCAGCGGCAGCAGATTATCCCGTTCGGGCTCTATATCCGCCACTCTGTTGGACATCAATAAGGCCTTCTTCAGGCCCACATTGTTGGTTTTGTCATCTCCCCTGTTCGCTTTGTTTAAGCAAGATGTGTACTTCAATAATTGGCCAGCCTCCATTCGCTGGACGAATTTGAGGGGGAGCAACGACGTGACAACGAATCACCATGTTTTCACGGATGCTCTCCGCATAGATTGGTGTCGTTTGTAACACTACCGGAGTGTCGCTCGCCTCATCCACTGGTACCATGACGCGGATGCGCTGCGGTGAAATTCGAATAGTATCCAACGCGACGCTCCGAGGAAAATTGCCGATGATTTGAGCAATGACATTGGCGTCGGTCTCGGTTATTTGCATCAAGTCAAATTCCAGTGTGGCCGGCACGATGCTGATCAATTTGACACCAGGCGGCAGGTCAACATTTTTTTCTGAAAGATGGACAATATTTCTTCCCGGCATCAATTTCGATAGATCCACGTGAACCCTGATCTGTTGCGCATGGACATTATTCAGATCTACGCTGGAGCCAATAAGGCCGATTCGGATGTCAGTCATTTTTTCATTATTGAGCACCAAATTTTTGGGCAATCCCGAGTAATCGATGGGTATTGTAAAAAACACCCGCTTAAGTGTGCTCTGGCTTAACACCACTGTCGACCAGAAAAAGAACGCCAGCAAAAAGCTAATTGCCAGTCGAGCAATTAGAATCCGCTTGCGTGGTTCCGTTGGACTGATCAGGAAGTGCGCCGCAGTATTTTTCCAGTGGTTACTTATTTGGGCGCTCAATATGTTTTTGCTGGCAATTTTTTCCACTGCCCCCTGCGAGAAAACGGTTACGGTGCCTCGCTCCTCCGAAACCGTAATAACAAAGGCATCCGTCACCTCTGACAAACCCAACCCTGCGTGGTGACGTGTGCCATATTCCTCGGATAATACCGAAGATTTGGACAGCGGCAATTTGACCGAAAATGCCGTCGCTCTGCCATTTTCGATAATCACTGCGCCATCATGGCCGGGCGAATGGGGATCGAAAATGCTCATCAGCAGCGGAAAGCTGAGCTTTGCATCCAGTTGAATCCCCTCGGAGGTCCAGGCCTTGACCGAGTCTTTGCCTGGTAGCACAATTAATGCCCCGCGGTGTTGTTGCGCTAAGCTGAACGCCGCATCGCTGATAATGAAAGCCAATTGTGATGCTGCGCTGCCGATATCCCGGCGCTGCAGTGAAGCCATCCGTTCAAAAATCCTGCGCAACTCGGGCTGAAAGATGATCACCAGCGCCAGCAGCAAAATCTGGCTCAGATTGGAATAAATCCACTCGATCCCTTTCAAATTCAAAAATCTAGCGGCCGCAAATATCGCCGCCGCAAACATGATTCCCAGCACGATCTTCCAGGTGCCCGCCGTACGCAAGTTTTGGTATAAGAAAAAAATAAGAATGGTCAGGAAAAATATATCCAAAGAAACTCGCCAATCCAGCATCGCGCGGATCGTCTGAATCTGTAACGAAAAAATGTCCATATCCCAGAAACAAATCGCTTGCATTTAAATGGAAGATTCATTAACTTTTTTGTTGCATAAATCAATTTACAACATCTCAATCTAAATGTCAATAAGAATTTAATCGAAGCGAGGAGAACTTATGATTTTAAGTGACGCGTTGAAAAAAATCGAGAGAATTGAGTATGCCACCACATGTCGACCGGTAGTAAAAACCGTAGCTGAAGCCATCCAACGGCAATTCGCGACCAAAGCCCAATTGACGCCGTTGAATCATCCGACTGCCGCCAAGAACCACGTCCTCCGCATTTCCATTGCCGATGAAAAATTCGGGCCGCCCATCGCCATGCCGGATAGCAGCGAAAATGATTGGATGTTTTTTCAATTGGATGAGGCTGGGAATGGCGAATTGGTCACCTCAAAACCACATTTGCTCTACGGCTTATTTTGCCGTATCGCCGATGACTTTCAACACCTGGATGTGCAACAATTTCAACATGGCTGGTCAGCCAGAACTACCTTCAACTGGCAACGCTCGCTGATGGATATCT
The DNA here is from genome assembly GCA_034505795.1 of Candidatus Zhuqueibacterota bacterium. Taxonomy (GTDB): domain Bacteria; phylum Zhuqueibacterota; class Zhuqueibacteria; order Thermofontimicrobiales; family Thermofontimicrobiaceae; genus Thermofontimicrobium_A. Next base: position 12,352 of record JAPDQM010000001.1, on the reverse strand, counting down.
TCTTTGCTCACCAATATCGAACTGCGCGGCACTTTGATCGCGAAGCATACATTCGCGAATGCGCCCGGCTGGGTTACTCCCATATCGAGGTCAATTGTCTGGCCACTCCCATGCCATACGAGCAGGGCGTGCCTGACGAAGTCTATCCCCATTTCTATAATTATTGTGCGGCACTGGATCAATTTGTCGACAGCCGGCTGAATCAGGGCATCTATCCATCTGTTTATCTCCAGGCGAATTTAAACCTGCTAAAAAATAACGCCGCTTTGGCACTAAAATATGGGCTAACGCCGGGGCTTCTGTGCTTCGAGCCACGCAACGTGCCCGATGAATTGCTAAACCGCTATCCCATGCTTCGCGGAGCACGCGTCGATCATCCTTTCCGTAGCCTCAAACCTCGCTTCAATCTGACATTAGCCCATCCGGCAGTGCGAGAGCATTACGCTGAAATGATGGCCAAATTGATGCACGAAGTACCAGAGCTTGGCTACATTTCGATCTGGACCAATGACAGTGGCGCCGGTTTTGAATATACCAGCACTCTTTATGTCGGGCGGAATGGAGGCGCTTATCTGATTCGGGAATGGAAGTCCAACGAAGAAATTGCCAATCGTGCTGGCGAAAATATCATGCGCTTCCTGAAACTGCTCCGAGATACTGCCCGACAAATTAATCCCGAATTTCGGGTGATCAGCCGCCTGGAGGCACTGTCCGCAGAACGCCACGTCATCGATCGCGAGATTGGCAATGGCCTGGACGTGGAAGTGGCAACCCTGCTAAGCAAAGGCTGGGATAGCCCTTATCACCATCCCCTGTACCACGATGTAACCGAAGTTATGGGCACTATTTATCATAACTCCTTCGATCCCAAAGAGAAACCGGAAATGGATAGGCTAGCGCAGAAGGATTGTCGCACTCATGTGGTCTATGCACATGGCAATGTCAGTAACTTCGACTGTCTGCTGGGCACGCCAGCCCCATGGCTAACTTATGAGAAATTGAAAGCACTGGCCGACACAGGCGCCAGCTTCCTTGCCAGCATGGGCGGCATCAATCCGCCCACCATGGTGCCCTGGTCCATCAATCACGAAGTCTGGCGTGAATTTCAACTCGATGCCTCTGTCGATATTAAAAATGTTATTCGGAAGATAGCTGAAAAATGGGCCGGGACGTCATTGGCCGGAGATCTGGTCGAAGCATGGTGGCTCACCGATCAAGCGATTCGCGTGTTTCCAATCCCGGTGATGATGTACATTTTATGGGGCCACACCTGGATGCGATTATGGGTGCGACCGCTGGTGCCAAACATCGAGGCAATTCCGAAAGCTGACCGCGCCTATTACGAGGATTTCATGATTTCGCCGCCGCACAATCCGGCTATGGTGGACCTGATGAAGGACGTCCTATTTGACCTCACCGATCCAGAGCGCTGTCTGTTAGCGATGCAGCGCATGGATCAAAAGATGTGGTCTCTGATCGATCAAGCTCTGGCGATTTACAATCGGGTATTAGCCAAAATATCCACAGACGATAGTGCCTATCGTCTTTTTGTCGATCAGCGCGATCGGCTAATTGCGCTTCGCTGCTGGTTTCGTACCCATCGCAACATCGCAGCCTGGATCGCCGGCGTACACGGCTTTCTCGAAAACCCGGACGACAAAATCAAACAAGCTCGGCGACAGTTGGTCAAGGAAGCAGTGCTGGATGAAATCGAAAACACTCGAATACTATTGAATCTTTGGGAATCATCAACGGTTGATTTCATGGTTATTTCTCAGGTTGGCGAGACGCCATTAATTCACGGTGAAAATTTTGGAGAACTACTGAAAAAGCGGCTACAATTGATGCAAGGCCGGGAAAATGACGAACCCTATATTGATCCCAATTACATGTGGCGGATGTCTGGCCCCGAGTGGTATCGTTCTTGAGGATTGATCGCGAATTGATATGCTGCCACAAAAATCATGAATTGAATAAAAAAAAGGGACTCATCTCACCAATGCGGGATGAGTCCCATCGTTTTAGATCTTCTTCATAGCTTACTTCACAGCATCTTTGAGAGCTTTGCTGGGAACGAATTTGGGACGCTTGGTTGCCGGAATCTGGATTTTCTTTTTGGTCTGCAGATTCACCCCAGTCCGGGCTGCATATTTCTGGACCTTAAAAGTCCCAAAGCCCTGCACCGTGAACGAATCGCCCTTGGCCAAAGCCTTTTTCACGGCTTCGAATACTGCGTCGACAGCTTCGCCAGCCACTTTCTTTGAAGGGATACCTTCGACAGCGGCTACTTTATCAATAAGCTCTGCTTTCGTCATCTTTTGCCTCCTCAATGGTAAAGTACAAATTTAATGAATCCGCGATTTAAAAATTTGAATAATGATACAAATTTTTATCGTAAATGTCAACAAAAAAATTATTTCGGCTGAAAATTGATAATAATTTTTAGCTGACCAATCCCGAGACCACTACAACTCAAATTTTTAAGCCCCACTGTTTTGGTAGTACATCGTTTAGTGATTTTATATTAAAGTAGTTATCTGAATCAAAATAAAATTCTGAATTGGTAATCTGCTTTTTTAATGCTGCACCGAAGCAATCGTCACAGCATCGAGGATTAATTAAATTTTATTAATTTTCAGATTTCGAAAAAACTGCCATCGCTTTTCATCCATTGATCAACCGAGAGACCAATCTGTTACGCCACTGGCAACGGCCAACGAATTGCATGATTACCATCATTACAATCATATCCGGAATGGCAGGTCTAAGTTGCCCCGTGTTCGGTTAGAAATTGCTTCTCCGTTTTGATGCCCACTAGCCCCGAAGATGATTTGTCACGCTGCCCAAGAGTCAATGATCGCAGTTTCGCTGGCGGCAAGGCCAAGTCTTAAGCTTGAAATCTGCGATCACTCAGCTCGCCTTGTTTCTAATCCCAAGCTTAAATGCAACAACGATTGCAATTTGAAAAATGCATTTTTCAATAATAAAGTTACGAAAACTATTTTCAAAATCTTATATGAAGGAACATTTTCAACCTCATATCATTAAATATTCGGCTTTCATTCAAAAGTTTTTTTTAATAACGCAACGATAGCCATATTTTTCTTACGATGAAGCAACATCGAATTTTTTTTAGTATCATAGCGTTTATCACGGCAAACAGCTTCTACGAATCAAGGAGGGAATCATGAAAAAGTTTGCTTATATCATCACTCATGAATTGTCGGCTGAGTTATTGGAAGATAATTTGCTGGCAGCACTCGAACCAGGCAACCAGGAAATTAAATTGATCGCCTTATTTTTCGTCGATGATGGGATCTATCATTTGATCAAGGGTAATCGCATCCTTAAAAAACTGAAAGCCGCTTGCGCCAGCGGTGCCTTGGCGGTATTTGCCTGCAATCAATCAACGAAAGTACGCAAAATTCATAACATGATCTTTGAAGAAGCCAAAATGGGAAGTATTAATGACTTTTATTTGGCGGCGGCCGACGCAGATCATATCATTGCTTTCTAAGCTGTTACCCTGCATTCAATGATGGGACGCTCTAATAGACCAGTAGCGGAAAATGAGACGGGAATCAAAGTCATAGCAGTTCCGAAAGATGTGGCTGCCGCATCGAAAAACGCGCCGCCTGATTCTTTCTTTAATCGATCCCGGCATTTCCTGGGCTGATTTAAGACTTCTTTTTAGTGGTTGATTCTCCATCACTGCCAGCTTGCTTTTAACATTTGCTTGTCATGAATGTAATTCTCTTTCTCCACGGACCGACAGAATCCTCGACAGTCAGCCTCTTCTGCAGCAAGGCGATCTCAAGTGCTCGTATCGAAAAGGCTGCGGCTGCGGGAGACAATACTACCAGGAATAATCCCTTTTGATTATCGATTTGATACTGGCAAAAAGTTGTCCATCTGGCGCTATGGTGCCAGATTACATCCAGCCTGACAGTTCAGCGAAAAAATCATAGATTGCGCCGGCGCCAGTAATCCAAAAGATCATAAAGCAGGCACTAAGATCGAATCAATGGATAATCATCACAAGATGCAATGAAAATTCTGTCTGACAACGAAGTTCACCAGGGATGATATAGTGTTTCTAATTTGATATTGGCAAGGCGAAAAGATATGCATCGTTAAGCCTAAAATAAAATTAAAGAAGCATTGCTTTTTTTGAGTCTTCGAACCGAGGCTGTCCGCTAATTTTTTGATATAAAGATTTTGTAATCCGACAAAAAATATTTGACATTCAACCCAGATTTGATTATTATAATCCCTGGTTCTGTGATTTTCGACACAAATCCGGAGTTAAGCTGATTTATATTAGATGCAAAAGGATATAGTTGTGTTGAAGTATGCATTTATTCATCAATAACAGATTATTTATCACCAACAAATATTCGTGACTGATTTTTTTTAAGGCACCATGCAAATCGATTTGTTTCAATGAGGAGGTGTAGAAATTGATTCTGAGATTTTGGGGCACCCGTGGTTCTATTCCTTCTCCAGGCTTGAGCACCGTGAAATTTGGGGGAAATACAACCTGTTTGGAGTTGACCCTAAGCGATGGTACACTGGTTATTTTTGATGCCGGCACAGGTATCCGCAAATTGGGAAATTCGATCGTCCAGAATCACCGGAACGGCGCAATTCACCTGTTCCTAACGCATTCGCACTGGGATCATATTCAGGGATTTCCTTTTTTTTTGCCGGCCTATTCTGAAAAAGTAGCGATTAAAATCTTTGGTTGTCCCCCTGCTTTCAATAAATTGAAAGAAATTTTAACCAGCCAGATGGAATCGAGCTATTTTCCAGTGAATTTCCATGATCTCAAGGCCAATATTTCGTTCGAGGAAATCCAGCATCTCGAAGAATGGGTAAAAAATGCCCATTTGTCATTCATTCGAAACAATCATCCCGGCGCGTCTTATGGTTTTCGAATAGAAGAGGCGAACAAACGGCTGGTTTTCATCACCGACAATGAACTCATGCCTGGCAACAATTCGGCTCAAACGTCCTGGCACGATTTTATCGACTTTTGTCGCGATGCGGATGTGTTGATTCATGATGCGCAATATTTGCAAGAAGAAATGCTGGAGACCACCGGATTCGGGCATTCATCCTATGAACAGGTGTTCCAGCTCGGATTAGAGGCCAACGCCAAACACCTCATCTTTTTCCATCACGAGCCCGATCGTTCCGACGAAGAGATCGATCAAATCATCGAGCAATATCGCCAAAAAAGGGATCGCTTGCAAAGTCCCATGAAGCTTGATGCCGCAGCGGAGGGTGCGACCTATAAGATCTAGATAACAGAAATCTTTTATGATTCCAGAAATCGTAACCATTTTCTAAATGATGGTAGTCAGCTTTCAAATGATTTAACTGTACGCTCTTTTCAAAGAATTTTTGTTGTGATCCAAAGTTGCTGCTCTTGAACCATCCTTATCGCACGTGCACCATTGAGCCTACAACAAGGATACCAGGTAGGGCAGGTAGAACCTGGAGGATGATTTCATCAATATTTCCAACCAAACGTAGCTCAATCATTTCGAAAGTAACTCGTTCAATCATCGGGGCTATTTGAATATCTAAAAATCGGGGTGCACCGTGAAAAATCCTACCGAAGAAAGAAAATCAAGTGATATTTTAGCGAAATATTTACGGGATATTGAAAAGATCCCATTATTACCCCCAAAAGAAGAGCGTTCGTTGGCCAAACGGATCAGCCAGGGCGATAGCCAGGCCCTGGCACGGTTGGTGAATGCGAATCTCAGATTTGTTGTTTTTATCGCCCGTGAATACCAGGACCGCGGCCTACCGCTGGATGAACTCATCAGCGAGGGCAATATGGGATTGCTGGAAGCCGCTCGCCGCTTTGATGCGGAGCGAGGCATTAAGTTTATTTCTTATGCGGTGTGGTGGATTCGCCAGGCCATCCTGCGAGCGCTCGCGAATCATTCGAGAATGGTGCGGCTGCCGATCAATCATATCTGGGCACTCCAGAAAGTGGTCTCGATCGTGGAGGAGCTTGAGCAAGCACTGGGCCGTACGCCCGAGCTGGAGGAAGTGGCGGCCAAAATGAAAATTTCCTCGGATTTTTTGGCCAAAAATATGATGTATTGGGGACGAGAATTATGGCTGGAAGATTCTACGCGGCCATCAGAAGAAAGCTTGTCGCTGATCGACAAACTCAGCAGTGAAGAATTCGCTGCGCCCCAAAGTCGCCTGATTCAGGAATCCATGAAGACCGAGATACAATTGGCACTCGCTTCGTTGACGCGCTGCGAGGCAACAGTGCTGCGGTTGTACTTTGGAATTGATCAGGAGCGCCCCCGGACCCTGCTGGAGATCGGCCAGGAGATGAAGCTGAGTCGCGAACGCATTCGCCAGATCAAAAATAAAGCCTTGCAGAAATTGAGATACTTTCATCGGCGGGAAAAGCTGCGTCCCTATCTTGACGATTGAAAGAAAGTGAATTGATAGCAATGATTTTTTAAAGAGAAATGGCCATCCCGAGTTGCAGATTGATAGCGATCCCATCGCACACATTAATAGGCAATTGAATTTGATCTGAAACCGCAATATGAAGCCCAAACTCTTGCTCGGCGCCCACGTATCCATAGCTGGCGGCCTTGAGATAGCACCCGCCAGGGGAGCGGCAATTGGCGGCACTGTGATCCAAATTTTCACCAAAAACCAGATGCAATGGACCGCCCCACCCCTATCGGTAACAGCGATCAATCAGTTTCATCAAGCTGTCGCGAAGGAATCGTTGGCCGCAGTGGTGGCGCATGACGGTTATCTGATCAACCTGGCCTCTCCGGACCAACAATTGTTGGAACGATCACGCTCTGCCTTTTTAGATGAAATGACACGAGCAGAGCAGTTGCATCTTTCGGCCCTGATTTTTCATCCCGGCTCGCACAAAGGTATTGGTGAGCAGGCTGGAATTCAATTGATTGCCGAGAGTTTAACTTCTTTGATACTCGCGCGTCCAAACTTCCAGCTTCGATTGCTGCTGGAATCTACTGCGGGTCAAGGCACCAGCCTGGGGTACAGGTTCGATCAGTTGCAGCAGATTCTTGAACAGGTACCGCACTCGGAGCGACTGGGTGTTTGTCTGGATACCTGTCACGCGTTTGCCGCGGGCTATGATATTCGAACGAGAACAGCTTACGAACATACCCTTGGTGAATTCGATCGGATTATCGGGCTGAAAAATTTGGGGGCGATCCATCTCAATGATTCGATGAAACCTTTGGGCTCGCGCATCGATCGACATACGACCATTGGCGACGGGCAGATTGGCTTGGATGCATTTCGATTTCTGATGAATGATGACCGCCTCGCTCATGTTCCCAAAATTCTGGAAATTCCAGGCGACTTAATGACTTTTAAACAAAATATCAAATTGCTAAAAAGTTTAGTGAACAAAATCTAAAAAGGGATAATTATGGCATTGACGCATTTTGATCTGGTGATTATCGGTTCTGGTCCGGGTGGCTATGTGGCGGCGGTACGCGCCTCGCAACTGGGAATGAACGTGGCAGTGGTCGAACGCGATCGGCTGGGAGGCGTCTGTCTCAACTGGGGTTGTATTCCAACCAAGGCTCTGCTGAAAAGCGCTGATGTATTTGCGACGTTGGCTCATGCCAAAGATTATGGAATCATTGCGAATGACCCATCGTTCGATTTTCCGGCAATTATAAAACGCAGCCGACAGGTGGCCGATCGGATGGCCAAGGGAGTAGAATTTTTATTCAAAAAACATCATATCACGCACTTTGCAGGCACTGGCCGTTTGATCAAGCCTGATCAGGTGGCCGTGGTCGATGACACTGGAAATATTACGCACGAGCTTTCAGCCAGGTTTATTCTCATTGCTACCGGCGCTCGGCCTCGCTCGATTCCCGGCGTACCAATCGATGGCAGTCGAGTGATTAGCAGCAAGCACGCGTTAACACTGGAAAAGTTGCCCCAATCCATGATCGTGATCGGCGCTGGGGCCATCGGTATGGAATTTGCCTACTTTTATCATACCTTTGGTTGCCAGGTAACCATTCTGGAGATGATGCCGACAGTGCTACCCATTGAAGATGCAGAAATCGCCGATGCCGTCGCCCGTTCGTTCAAAAAATCAAAGATCAGCATCCATACCAACAGCCTGGTCAAACAGGTGACCGCCCATGACCAGGGAGTGAGCGTAGTGTTCGAGACCAACAACCAGACGACTGAATTGCAGGCTGAAATGGCGTTGATGGCAATTGGGGTTCAGGGCAATTACGAAGGATTGGGATTGGAGGAGCTCGGGATTGCCGTCGAAAAAAGTTATATTAAAATAAACAAAACCACCTATCAGACCAGCATCGACCACATCTATGCCATTGGGGATATCATTGGGCCGCCGTGGCTGGCCCATGTGGCATCAGCAGAAGGCATTTGTGCGGTTGAGCACATCAAAGGCATGGCGCCAAAGCCGATTGATTACGCGAACATTCCCGGCTGCACTTATTGTCAACCGCAGGTCGCCAGCATAGGCCTTAGCGAGCAAAAGGCGCTGGAACTGGGGTATTCGATCAAAGTCGGTCGTTTCCCATTTGTCGCCAATGGCAAGTCCTTAGCCATGGGCGAACGCGAGGGATTTGTCAAACTCATTTTTGATGCCCGGACCGAATTGCTGCTGGGTGCTCATATCGTGCATGCCGAGGCGACGGAACTTATCGGGGAGCTCAGTGTTATAAAGTCTAACGCCGTTACAGCTTCAGCGCTGGTCAAGACAATTCATGCGCATCCAACGCTATCCGAGGCAGTGATGGAAGCGGCTGCAGCCGCCCGAGGCGAAGCGATTCATGGCTAAACTGCTCTGAGCCAACCCTGATTTTGTCGTCTGAATGACGATGTATCTCCGCCCGGTGGCAACGTTTAGAAAATTTCTAATAGAAAGTAATTATGCCTGTGGTTCATAAGCGACACCCTCGCTGGCTGAAAGTACCATTGCCGGCTGGCAAGAATTTTCAAGATGTCCGAAAACTGGTTGAGCAACATCATCTGCATACGGTCTGTCAGAGTGCCCACTGTCCCAATATTGGGGACTGCTGGGGCAAACGGACGGCGACGTTCATGATTTTGGGTGATGTTTGTACCCGCAACTGCCGCTTCTGCGCCGTAGCGTCTGGAATGCCAGGTCCGGTTGATCTGTCCGAACCCGAGCGCGTGGCCGAGGCAGTAAAAACGTTATCACTAAAATATGCCGTCATCACATCGGTCACCCGCGATGACCTGCCGGATGGCGGCGCGGCTATTTTCGCAACAACAATTCAGAAAATTCGCACCGCCGTTCCCTCCTGCCAGATCGAAGTGCTGATTCCCGACTTCCAGGGTACGTTTTCCGCTCAGATGTTGGTTTTTGCCGCCCGGCCGGACGTGCTCAATCACAATATCGAAACTGTGCCTTCGCTCTATCCTCTGGTTCGACCCCAGGCCGATTACTGGCGCTCGATACGATTGCTTGCGGCAGCAAAGCAAGCGGGTCTGGTCACCAAGACTGGCTTGATGCTGGGAGTAGGCGAAACTGAATCCGAAGTCATCGAAGTGATGCAAGATTTGAGGCAAGTGCAGTGCGATATTCTCACGCTGGGGCAATACCTGCAGCCGTCAGCCGCACATGCGCCCATTGATCGATACGTCACGCCCGAAGAATTTAATCGACTGAAAGCGATCGGCATCGAGTTGGGTTTTCAACATGTTGAGGCAGGGCCATTGGTACGGAGTTCCTATCATGCTGGAGAGTGTTTCGATCGGCTGGCAATAGAGGCAGATTAACAATGCCATCGCCTATTTTAGCTTAGCCCCAAAAGCCATTCCAGGCATTTCTGCTTGTCAAATGAGTGTCAATAGTTGCCCTATTTAGGGGATTGCATTGTCCGCTCGGTTCACGATGTGTTTTTCATCACGCTTTTCCAATGACGTTTTGAATCGCCTGCGCCAGGGCATTCGGCTCATCCGTCCCAATGCGATATTTTTTGCCGTTCTTCAGTGTGATCTCCACCGCATGCAAACCAGAAATATTATACAGCCAGCCATGCGGCGTCCGTCGAATGCCCCAGCCGTAATACCAGGGGTTTTTGACTACCTGACAGAATTCGATTTCTTTCAAAGAAAATGTCTTTCGAATGATGCCTGGGCCAAATCGAATTTCAAGAACACGTTCTTTGATATCGACTGTCAGCGTAGCAAATAGTACCAAACAGATGCTAAAGATAATCATAGCTACCAAAACAGGCCAATATAACCCAAGATTAGCCATGAGCAACGCACTGAAAACCCAGGCAACGGCTAAGGCGATGATTGTAAAGAAGCCGACTTGGGTGTGATGATAATGGTTAAGCATATTTTCCCCTGCCGAAAAAATTCTGTAGATGGACTCCACCTTTGCGGAGGAGATTTCTGGGTCTTTTTTGAGGCTGGATTATTTTCCTTCTGAAACTAGTTCAGTCAATCTGAACTTTTCTTTCACGTGAAGCGTGCCCACCTTCTTTTTGTCTTGCAGCCAATTCATAACCAACTTCTCAAGCTTGCCCAAAGGCAGAGCAGTACCAGGTGTACTCCGCCTTTGGACGAGGTGTCGATCGAGTTGGCGTCAGCTTTCAAAAAACTTCACAATTCAATTTTTATGAGATAATTTACCCTTCCGAAGCCCTGTGATTGGCTTCGGAAGGTTTGCATCTGATTATAGCATCCGGGCGATCTGTTCGTAAAGCGAATGGACGTCCTCGGTCGCCTTTTTGATCGCGTCAGCATCATCTCCCTGGCAGGCGGTTTCTAATGTATTGACCGCTTTCTGCAAATCGGCTACCTTGCCTTTTATCGCCTCAATTTGATACCCTAACGCCTCGGGCCACTGAACATTATTGAGCGCAGCCGCTTTCGCTTTGAACGCAGGTACCGCGGCTTTGATCGCCGCAATATCATCGTTAGGGTAGGCTTCATGCCAGACGTCATGCAGCACATCGTCATGAAAGCTGACCAGCTCCGGAATTTTAAAGCGCAGCAGCGAACCCAATCGAGCAAAATTGATCCGAACCGTCGCATATTGATTGAGTACTGTGGTATCGATACTGGCCAACTCAGGATTTCCCAGGGTGCTGGACAGATCATCCATGGCGGTACTCAGGGCAGTTAGTTGATCTTTGACGTTATTGGCTTTGTCAGCTAATCTCGCTGGAATTTCCGCCGCTTCAATTGTCTTTAGTTTTTCAGATAGTAGCGCCAAGGTATCCCTGGCAGCCTGGATATCGCCTGATTTTAAAATCGCATCGAGATTTATCAGGGTTGGCTGGAACGCTCTGGCCGCTAATTTTAACGCCTCGCCCTCCGCCTGTTGGGATTTTTTGGGAGCACAACTCGATAAGAACAGCGTGAATAATAAGAACAATGAAACTACATGAATGCTTCGAGATGAAAGTCTCTTCATTAAACGCCTCCTGCTTTTCATTCCATAATAAAATAAGTTAACTATTAACCGGCTGGCAACCGATCAAAGGATCGCTATTTAAACGCCACGAGAAGATAAGGAAACGAAATATAAAATTCAAGCAAAAATTTTCTGCAGAGATAAAGCTCGCGGTATGGTTTTAAGGAAATCTGCATTACCGCAAATGCGCTAATCAAAAGTTGATAGTAAAATTGGCTACAGCTTCTGCTGATGCCATGAAGGGTGATCTTCGCTGAATGCAAGACACGAATCAATTAAAAGTCTTACGAATTAACACCCGTAACAATTTCTGCAAATCTCCTTAAAAAAATCCCTCCAAACGGCTTATCAAAACAATCCTTCATCAATTCATCGGGCGATAAGCCTTTGGCTTGCAGATAGTCCCGCTCCCGCTGGATGTAACGCCGCACGATATCGGCATCGAATTCGGGGTGGAACTGGACGCCCCAGCAGCAATCCCCGATGACGAAGGCATGATTAGGGTCCATGGCATGGGTCGCCAGCAGGGTTGCGCCAGGCGGCAGTTGGACCACCGACTGCGTGTGCGTGGTTTGCACCTGCACCATTTCGGGCAAGATGGAGAATAACGGGTCCTGCCGAGCAGAGGCCAGCAGGGTGATGACCCTGGTGCCGAAGGCAACGCCGTTGGGATTATCCGCCACTTTGCCGCCCAGGGCATACGCCAGCAATTGGTGGCCGTAGCAGATGCCCAGTGTGGGAATTTTTCGGGCAATGGCGCCAGGCAGCCACGCCGCAGTGCGCTCGCTCCAATCGGCATGATCGGTCACCATCGCATGCGAGCCCGTGATGACGATGGCTGAGATTTCATCGTATTCGGGCAGCGGTTCTCCCATTGAG